>NZ_LWGH01000508.1:0-3803 GCF_001635395.1 Sulfitobacter sp. HI0129
CGGCACTCGCCCGTCTGCCTGACGGCTTCGGGCGGCCCGTCGATCTGCAACGCGGGGATCTGCGCTGGCGCATGTCGGTGCCCGAGGAGGGGCGGCTGCCCTTCGACAACCTCGCCCCCGCGCTCATCCAATGGACCGGCGGCGGCCATCCTGCCCAGCGGCTCGCCCCTTCCAACTGCAGGCTGTTGCAGCTTTCCATCCGTCATCCCGAGGGCGCGGCGCTGCGCAGCTTTCTGGCCCCGCTGCTGACAGATGCCCGTATCGACATCGCGGCGGGGGCGGCCACGCTCTCGGCACGCTTCGCGACCCCCCGCGGCGAAAGGACGCTGGCGTGAGCATCCGGGCCGCCAAACCGGAAGACGCCGCCGCCATCGCGTCGATCTGGAACGGCATGATCGCGGGCAGCCTTTTCACCTTCACCAACCAGCTCAAGACCGAAGCGGAGATTCGCGCACTGATCGAGGCGCGCCCTCGCGCCGTCTGGCTGGCGGAGGCGGACGGGCAGGGCGGATTGGCCGGGTTCGTAACCTATGGAACTTTCCGCAACGGCCCCGGCTATGCGGCCACGGTGGAACATTCCATCGTGCTGGCCGAAGGGGCGCGGCGCAGCGGCACGGGCCGCCGCCTGATGGAACGCGCCATGGCGGAGGCCGCCCAACAGGGCATGCACGTCATGGTCGCGGGCATCAGTGCCGTGAACAGCGGCGCGGTCGCGTTCCATTCAGCACTCGGCTTTGTCGAAGCGGGCCGTTTGCGCGAAGTCGGGCGCAAGAACGACCAGTGGCTGGACCTCATCCTGATGCAAAAAACGCTGACATCGGACTGACTTCCGCTGTCGCAGCCTATATGGTCCTCCAATGTCGATCTGGTCACGCATCACCAAGGCGCTGTCTGCGCTCACCGCGGGGGAAGGGCTGTCAGCGGTCTTCGACCGGCTGCGCACGCCTCCCGAACGGTCGATCGCCTTTACCATCGCCGTGATCGCGCTGGGTGCCAAGATGGCCAAGGCGGATGGGCAGGTCACCCGGGACGAGGTCACCGCCTTTCGGCAGGTTTTCCAGATCGCCGATGAGGATACCCAGAATGCCGCCCGGGTCTTCAACCTTGCCCGGCAGGACGTGGCGGGCTTCGAAGATTACGCGGCGCGCATCGCGCGCATGTTCTCCGACCAGCCGGAGATGCTGCGCGACCTGATGGAGGGGCTCTTTCACATCGCCATGGCGGACGGCACCTACCACCCGAACGAGGACGCCTTTCTCGAACAGGTCAGCCGCATCTTCAATCTGGACGAGGCCGAATTCGCCTCACTCCGCGCGCGATTCGTACCCAATACCTCCCCCTTGCCCCATACGGTGCTGGGCCTTCCGCCCGGTGCCTCGAAAGACGAGGCGCGGCGCGCCTATCGCAAGCTGGTACGCGACAACCACCCCGATGTGCTCATTGCGCGCGGCCTGCCGGAAGAGGCGATCATGCTGGCCCAGAAGCGCCTGATCGACATTAACCGCGCATGGGAAACCTTCGAACGCAGGGCAGGCTGACGGCTTTCGCGCCGCAGGCAGGGTTCCGCCGGAGGGATGCGGCGCGCGCGAATGAAAATTCGTCAGATGCCCGGGCCGTGCTATCTTGGGCATTATGAAACGTCTTCTGCCCATCACCGCCTTCGTTCTCGCCCTGCCGCTCGGCTCACTCCTCGCGCAGGAGGAGGAGAACGCACCCGGCGAACGCGGCCTGTCGCTGATGGAGCGGGGCGCCCAGCTTTTCATGGAAGGCATCATGAACGAAGCGGAACCGGCGCTCGAAGGGCTGTCCGATCTCGCCGACAGGATGCGCCCAGCCATGCGCGAATTCGCCCGCACCATGGGGCCGAAGCTGCGCGAACTGGTGGATGAGGTGGACGACTGGAATGCCTATCAGGCGCCTGAAATCCTGCCCAACGGCGATATCATCATCCGCCGCAAGCCGGACCATCCGATGATGCCCCCGGATGAACCGACGGAACCCGCCCCGCAGATCGAACTCTGACCCCGCCGTGGGTCAGGACGGGCTGCGCGCCTTCAGAACCTTGACCTGAACTTCGGCCTCAAGGGACGCGGCCAGTGACCGCAGCCGCGATTCCGCGACCTCGCCAAACAGCGGCACGGTTTCGGGCGTCAGCCGGAATTCGAGGATGCGTTTTTTCGGATACCACTTCAGGCTGCTCGTCTCGGCATCCTGATTCATCCACAGCATCGCGCCGAAACGCATCGCTTTGCCGAGGATTTCCGCCTCTGTCTGGGTCTTGGCATCCACCATGTCGTGCAGATCCGCGAAACGGGTGTTTTCGCGTTTGTTCGAATAGCGATGCAGCAGCGCCAGCCCAAGATAGATGCGTTCGGAATGTTTGAGCCCGCCGAGGTTTGCGCGTGTGGCGTTGTCGAAACAGGTTTCCGCGCGGTAGTCGGGATGGGCGCGCCAGCTGACGTCGTGCAGCAGGCAGGCGGCCTTCACAAGACGCTTCCGGGGGGCAGGGCTGCCCTTGTAGAGCGGCAGGATGAAATTGTAGAGCACCTTGCCGAAGCCTGGCATGCGGGCATCCTTCGCCTCGGCAAAGCGGCAGGCTTCGATCAGCGGATCACGGTCGCGCAGCCGCTGCGGCATCTGCTCATACAACATCCCCTCGCGGATGCCGTAGCTCGAAATGGCGATGTCCTTCGGCTTGAAATTCTTGACCAGCCGGCTCAGCACCTCGGCGGCATAGGGCACCAGCGCCATCCGGGTGGAGGAGACACCGCAGGCGCCACGCAACTCGTCGAGGTCGGATTTCTGGATGAAGGCCACAGTTTCCGCGACCGATTTCTTCGTCATCCGGTATTCGTGCAGGACGTGCAGCGGATAGCCCCTGCGGTACATGTCGATCCGGGCAATGGCCCGCCACGAGCCACCCACGAGGAAAAGCCGGTCGCGTTGCGCGCCCATCTTTTCCTGAAGGCCGGTGATGACCTCCTTGATATGGGCCTGCCGCGCCTTGGCGCCGCCCTTCATGTCGCGCAGTTTCAGCGGCCCCAACGCAGAACTGACACGTCGGCCCACCCGCCCGCCGGAAATCTCCGCCAGTTCCATCGAGGAGCCGCCGATGTCGCAGACCAGACCGTAGGCGCCGGGCCAGCCCAGCAACACGCCCTGCGCCGACAGCCGCGCCTCTTCCTCGCCGTCGATGACCCATATGCGCAGGCCGGTTTCCCGGCGCACCTCCTCACAGAAATCGCGCCCGTCGCTGGCATCCCTCACGGCGGCGGTGGCCACGACCGACAGATCAGCCAGCCCCATGCTTTCCGCCAGCTTCTTGAACCGGCGCATGGCCGACAGCGCCCGCACCCGACCGTCGGGCGACAGATGCCCGGTTTCGGACATCCCCGCACCCAGGGCGCACATGATCTTTTCGTTGTAGAAATAGGCCGGGGAGCGCGCCGCCCCGTCGAACACCACGAGCCGGACGGAGTTGGAGCCCACGTCGACAACCCCCACCCGCGACAGCGCCCGTGCGCTCGGGTCTTCGAACAGGGGTTTTCCGAACAGGCCCAGATCGGCCACACCGGTTTCGGGAACCTGGCGGGGCAGGGTTTCGGTCTGGTCTGCCATGCATACTCCCGCGGGCCATCCGGTTGCGGGGGCAAAGTGGCCCAGCCGGCACCTCAGGTCAATCGCTTTGAAAGGTGCTAATCCTCGGTATGGGTGAGCTTCGGCACATCCGACGCCCCCGCCGACCCTCGCCCGGACAGGGAGGGATTTTCCATGAAGAACCGGTGACAGTTGAAGGCGAACTG
>NZ_LWGH01000509.1:0-13883 GCF_001635395.1 Sulfitobacter sp. HI0129
GGGGTGAAATGGGGCACAGAACAGTTCAGCAACCCGCGCCGGTGGATGGATGCCGAAGCTGCCGGAAACCCGGAAAAGCCCCGCGTCGCCCTTTCACGACAGGATCAGGCGGAAGAATTTCTGCTGATGGGCCTGCGCCTGTCCGACGGGATCAGCCTTGAACGGTATGAGGCGCTGGCGGGGACCAGTCTGGATGGCCCCGCGCTCAGGCATCTTGTCGATATCGGTATGATCGAACGGAACGGTGATAATATTTCTGTTTCAAATCAAGGCGTTATGGTATTGAACGCCGTCCTTGCGGAGCTTGTGGCCGATCAGTGACCGCCCAGTTTCCGGCATAGCTCATCCAGTTGGTCGANGCCAGCGCCTCATACCGTTCAAGGCTGATCCCGTCGGACAGGCGCAGGCCCATCAGCAGAAATTCTTCCGCCTGATCCTGTCGTGAAAGGGCGACGCGGGGCTTTTCCGGGTTTCCGGCAGCTTCGGCATCCATCCACCGGCGCGGGTTGCTGAACTGTTCTGTGCCCCATTTCACCCCGTCAATCGTCACCCGGCCATGGGCGCCGGGTCCGATTCCAACATAATCGCCATAGCGCCAATAGATCAGGTTGTGACGGGATTCTGACCCGGGGCGCGCGTGGTTCGAGACCTCATAGGCCGGCATCCCTCTTTCCCCGCAAATCTCACGGGTGAGGGTGAAAAGATCGGCGCCCAGATCCTCGCTGGGCAAACCGCGAAGCCGACCGCGCGCATATCTGTCGCCAAAGGCCGTGCCGTTTTCGATAGTAAGCTGGTAGAGCGACAGGTGGTCGATGGCCATGGAAAGAGCCTCGTTCAACTCCGCCTTCCATTGATCGAGCGTCTGGTCCTGACGCCCGTAAATCAGATCGAAGCTCACCCGGTCGAAGGCGTGCCGGGCAACGTCGAACGCCTGCCGCGCTTCGGCTACGGAATGGAGGCGGCCCAAGCGCTTGAGATCGGCATCGTTCAGGGCCTGAATACCCATCGAGACGCGATTGACGCCGCCCTGCCGGAAATCGGCGAACCGCCCGGCCTCCACCGAACCGGGGTTCGCTTCGAGCGTGATTTCAAGAGAGTTGGAGGTGCGCCAGAGGCTGCGCGCCTTGTCGATGATGGCGGCGACCGTCTCGGGCTCCATCAGGCTGGGGGTGCCGCCACCGAAGAAGATCGTATCGAGCACACGATCCGGTGTTTCGGCAGCCGCGCGTTCCAACTCCCGCAGATAGGCCGCGCGCCAGGCGGCATGATCGACCGATGCGGTGACATGGCTGTTGAAGTCACAATAGGGGCATTTGGCCGCGCAAAAGGGCCAGTGCACATAAAGGGCGAAGCCCCCGTGGCGCCAATCCTCAGTCAAAACACCCTTCGATCAGTTTGCTCACCGCGCGGGCGCGGTGGCTGATGGCGTTCTTTTGCGCTGCGGTCATCTCCGCAAAGGTTTGCTCATGACCGTCGGGCTGGAACATCGGGTCATAGCCATGGCCCAAAGCGCCCCGGACAGGCCAGACCAATGTGCCTGCGACATGCCCCTCGAACACCTCGTCGTGGCCATCGGGCCAGGCGAGGACGAGCGTTGCGCAAAAGCGCGCGCGCCGGGGGTGGGGGGCGTCGATCGCTTCGAGCTTTTCGCGGGTCTTCGTCATCGCCATCATGAAATCGCGGCCCGTGGGCGTTTCCGCCCAGTCGGCGGTGTAGACGCCGGGGGCGTTTTCCAGGGCTTCGACCTCGATCCCTGAATCGTCGGCGAGCGCGGGAAGGCCTGTCGCCTTCGCCGCGGCATGCGCCTTGATGCGCGCGTTGCCGACGAAAGTATCCTCGGTCTCTTCCGGTTCGGGCAACTCCATCTCTGCCGCGCCGACCACACGAACGCCGAGCGGTTCGAGCAGGCGCGCCATCTCTTCCAGTTTGCCCGCGTTATGCGTGGCGACCAGCAGCCGGTCGCCTTCGAACCTGCGTGTCATGCGGTGACGGCTTTCTGAACCTCGACCAATTCGGAAACGCCCTTTTCGGCAAGATCCATCAACTGGTTCATCTGCTCGCGCGAATAGGTGGAACCTTCGGCGCTCATCTGAACTTCGATCAACCGGCGGCTGCCTGTCATGATGAAGTTGCCGTCCACGCCTGCTTCGGAATCCTCGGGGTAATCGAGGTCCAGCACCGGCTGACCGGCGTAGATGCCGCAGCTTACGGCCGCGACCGGGTCCACCAGCGGATCGCTAATCACATCGCCCGCCTTCATCAGCTTGTTGACCGCCAGCCGAAGCGCGATCCAGCCGCCGGTGATCGAAGCGCAGCGCGTGCCGCCATCCGCTTGCAGCACATCGCAATCCACGGTGATCTGACGCTCACCCAGGGCGACGCGGTCGACCCCAGCCCGCAGGGACCGCCCGATGAGCCGCTGAATCTCCACCGTGCGGCCGCCCTGTTTCCCGGCGGTCGCCTCGCGCCGCATCCGGGTGTTCGTGGCGCGGGGCAGCATGCCGTATTCGGCGGTCACCCAGCCCAGACCCGAACCTTTGATAAACGGCGGTACCCGGTCTTCGATGGTTGCGGTACAAAGCACATGCGTATCGCCCACCTTGATGAGGGCGGAACCCTCTGCATGGCGGGTAAAGCCCGTCTCAACCGAGACTGGACGCATTTCATCGAGTTTCCGACCGGACGGGCGCATAGTTTATCCTTTTCCTGAAGTTTACACGGGATAGCGCCCCGCCCCCGCGCGATGCAACCCCGATTGACGTTTCCGCGCCGTGTACCTTTATTGAACCGGGAAGGAGCCGAGATGACCGAAACTTCCAATCTTCTGCAGGATCTCAACGACCGCTCGCGCGAGGTGTTTCGCCGCGTGGTGGAAGGCTACCTTGCGTCCGGCGATCCCGTGGGGTCGCGTACGCTGACGCGCGATTTCAGCGAAAAGGTCAGTGCCGCGACGATTCGCAACGTGATGCAGGATCTCGAATACCTCGGCCTGTTGGGCAGCCCGCATGTCAGCGCCGGGCGAATCCCCACGCAGCTGGGCCTGCGCATGTTCGTCGATGGCATGATCGAAATCGGTGATCCGTCGGAGCCTGACCGGGAAAAGATCGATGCGACCTTCGCGCCGGACCGGTCCGATGTGACCGAAGTGCTCGACCGTGTCGGTTCCGCGCTATCGGGCGTGACCCATGGCGCATCGCTCGTGCTGACGCCCAAGCATGAAGCGCCGATCCGGCATATCGAGTTTGTCTCGCTGTCGCCGGAACGCGCGCTCGTCGTGCTGGTGTTTTCCGATGGTCATGTCGAGAACCGGCTTTTCTCTCCGCCGCCCGGTCAGACGCCCAGCTCCATGCGGGAGGCGGCGAATTTCCTGAACTCGGTCGTAGAGGGGAAAACCCTTGGCGAGTTGCGCCGCACGGTAGAACAGCAGATCACGCAGCGGCGGCAGGAAATCGACACGCTGGCGCGCGAACTGGTGGAAAACGGTCTGGCCCTCTGGGGTACGGGAGAAGAACATACCGAGCGTCTGATCGTGCGCGGTCGGTCAAATCTGCTGGGCACCGACGGAGAGGCGGAGGACCTTGAGCGCATCCGGCGGCTCTTTGACGATCTGGAGCGCAAGCGCGACATCGCGGAGTTTCTCGACCTGACGAAAGAAGGGGACGGGGTGCGCATTTTTATCGGATCGGAGAACAAACTTTTCTCACTTTCGGGTTCCTCTCTGGTGGTTTCTCCTTATATGAACGCGGACCGTAAGGTTATTGGCGCTGTCGGCGTCATTGGCCCTACGCGGCTGAATTATGGACGGATCGTGCCGATCGTGAATTACACGGCACAGCTGGTCGGAAAGCTGATTTCCGACCGGAAATAGAGGTGGATGATGGCAGACCCCAAAGAAGACGAATTTCTGGACGATATCGACGAAGCCGAAGCGGACGTCTATGCCGAGGAAATGGCCGAGACCGATCCCGAGGCGTTGGAACTGGATGAACTGCGTGCCGAACGCGACCAGTACAAGGACCGCTTCATGCGCGCATTGGCCGATGCCGAGAACGCGCGCAAACGGTCCGACAAGGATCGGCGCGAGGCCGAGAACTACGGCGGATCGAAGCTCGCCCGGGACATGCTGCCCGTGTACGACAACATGAAGCGTGCGCTGGAAGCTGCAACCGAAGAGCAGAAAGAGATCTCCGCGGCACTGCTTGAAGGTGTTGAACTGACGATGCGCGAACTGCTGAACGTGTTCAAGAAGCACGGGATCGAGGTGATCGCACCCGAGGTGGGCGACCGGTTCGACCCGCAGCATCATCAGGCCATGTTCGAAGCGCCCGTGCCCGGCACCAAGGCGGGGGACATCATTCAGGTCGCCGCCGAAGGTTTCATGCTGCACGATCGTTTGCTGCGGCCCGCACAGGTTGGTGTTTCGTCCACCCCGGCGAGCTGAGGCTTTTCAAAATATCGGAATGAATGGGGAAGCGGTCAGTTACTGGCCGCTTCTTTCAGTTCATAGAGCAGGTTCAATGCCTCACGCGGGCTGAGCTGATCGGGCATGATCTCTTTCAGGCGCCTTTCCGCTTCGGATTCGCGGGGCGCGGTCGGCGCGGGGGGCGGCGTAGCGGCAAAGAGCGGCAGATCGTCGATCAGGGATTTGCGCATGCCGCCGCCTTCGCGGTCGCCCTGTTCCAAGGATTCGAGAACGATGCGGGCGCGATCGATCACGCGCCTGGGCAGGCCGGCAAGCTGGGCGACCTGAACGCCGTAAGACCGATCCGCCGCGCCGCGCCGCACTTCGTGCAGAAAGACGATCTCGCCCTCCCATTCCTTCACGGAAACCGTCGCGTTTTCCACCCCGTCCAGCTTTCCGGCGAGGGCCGTCATCTCGTGGTAGTGGGTCGCGAACAACGCGCGGGAGCCGTTTACGTCGTGCAGGTGTTCCAGCGTGGCCCATGCGATGGCGAGCCCGTCATAGGTCGCGGTGCCGCGCCCGATCTCGTCAAGGATGACGAGCGCGCGTTCGTCGGCCTGATTCAGGATGGCGGCGGTTTCCACCATTTCGACCATGAAAGTGGATCGCCCCCGGGCCAGATCGTCAGAGGCGCCCACGCGGCTGAAAATCTGGCTCACCGCACCGATATGCGCCTCTGTTGCAGGAACAAAGCTGCCGATCTGGGCCAGAAGCGCGATCAATGCGTTCTGTCGCAGAAAGGTGGATTTACCGGCCATGTTCGGGCCGGTCAAAAGCCAGATGCGGGCATCCGAGTCCTCCGATCCCAAATCGCAGTCGTTCGCGACGAAGCTCTGGCCCGACTGCTGGGAAAGCGCGTGTTCCACAACCGGATGCCGCCCGTGGGAAATGGCGAAAGAAAGGCTGTCATCCACCTTTGGTCTGGCCCAGTTTTCAGACCGGGCGAGTTCGGCGAAGGCGAAGTCCACGTCAATCTCCGCCACGGCGGCAGAAGCAAGAGCAACCGGGCCGGAACGCGCCAATACCGCGGAACAGAGAATGGAAAAGAGCCTCTTTTCGATCTCCAGCGCCCGCTGACCGGCGTTCAGGATGCGCGTTTCCAGTTCCGAAAGTTCGACCGTGGTGAACCTGACCTGGTTCGCGGTGGTCTGCCGGTGGATGAATGTTTCTGACAGCGGGGGCTGCATCATCTTCTGGGCGTGCGTCGCGGTAGTCTCGACGAAATAGCCCAGCACGTTGTTGTGCTTGATCTTCAGGCTGGAAATCCCCGTAAGAGTGACGAAATCGCGCTGCATTTCCGCGATGACACTACGGCCTTCGTCCCGCAGCTTGCGCGCTTCGTCGAGCGCTTCGTCGTAGCCGGGCGCAATGAACCCGCCATCCCGCGCCAACAGTGGGGGATCGGCCACCAGAGCTTCGTCAAGTTGATCGATCAGTGTGCTTTCATTGCCGAGGTTTTGCACGGCCTTTTGCAGCAGTTCCCCGGTCGCGTGCCCCTGCAGCACCTGACCCAGTTGCTCGGCCCGGATCAATCCGTTGCGGATGGCGGCCAGATCCCGTGGGCCGCCCCGGTCGAGCGCGAGGCGTGACAGGGCGCGTTCGATATCCGGTATGCCGCGCAAAATGTCTCTGACATTGGTGGAAACGCCCGGATTGTCATAGGCAAAGCTGACCGCGTCCTGCCGTTCATGGATCGTATGCAGGCTGCGGGAGGGGCTGGAAATGCGCCTTTCCAACAGCCGGCCCCCGACGGCGGTCGCCGTTTTGTCGACGACGGAAAGCAGCGAACCCGCGCGCGAGCCGGACAGCGTATGTGTGAGTTCGAGGTTGCGGCGGGTCGCGGCGTCGATCTGGACGGTGCCGCCTTCGGCTTCCTTCTGCGGGGGGCGCAGCAGGGGCAGTTTACCGCGCTGGGTGATATCGAGGTATTCGATCAGCGCCCCGAGCGCCGAGATCTCGGCCCGCGTGAAATTACCGAACGCGTCGAGCGTGGCGACTTCGTAGAGTGTGCAGAGCCGCTTTTCGGCGCCGGTACTGTCAAAGGCGGCATGGCCAAGGCCGGTCAGCGTGATCCCGAAATCTTCGGCCATGTCGTGATAGTCCGATTGGCGATCATCGGGGACAATCAGTTCGGAGGGCGCAAGCCGGGCCAGCTCCGGCGACAGGTTGACCGGATCGACTGCACCCACATGCAGCGCGCCGGTGGAAATATCGACCCAGGCCACAGCCCCTTTTTCGCGGATCGTCGCATGCGCGGCGAGGTAATTGTGCCGCCGCGCGTTGAGCAGTGAATCCTCCGTCAGGGTGCCCGGGGTCACCAGCCGCACGACATCGCGTTTGACCACTGATTTCGATCCGCGCTTCTTCGCTTCCTGTGGGGTTTCCATCTGTTCGCAGACGGCCACGCGAAAACCTTTGCGGATCAGGGTCAGCAGATAGCCTTCGGCGGCGTGAACGGGCACGCCGCACATTGGAATATCGGCGCCGTCGTGCTTGCCGCGCTTGGTCAGGGCAATGTCCAGCGCCTCTGCCGCGGCGACGGCGTCTTCGAAGAACATTTCATAGAAATCGCCCATCCGGTAGAACAGCAGGGCATCGGCGTGGCTCGCCTTCAGTTCCAGATACTGCGCCATCATCGGCGTGACTTCGTTTCTGCTCACCTCGGCCCCCTTTTCCGGCGTCTCTATAGGATCACGGCGGGCAGGGAAAGCAAGCGCGGGACGCTGGATGCTGGACCGATGGGGAGGGGGCGGCTAAGGTTCAGCCGTTCCGGAAAATTCCGCAGGGCAGAGACGAATTTGCGAAAGACAATCGACCTGAAAGGCGCGCCGGAAGAGCTGTTCTGCAACCCGTGGCAGGACGAGGGGATCGCGCTGCTGGAGCCGCCTGCCTACCAGTGGAAAATCTGTGCCCCGGGGCGGATCCACGGCTTCGCGGCAAGCGCGCATGAAGAGATCGACAAGCGGATAGCGACGCTGGTTTCCCGCGCGCGAAAAGAACGCCGGTTCGCGCAGGCGGTGGAATGGAACATCGCGCTCGCCCATGTGGAGGGGGCGCAATTCCGCAAGTCCTACAAGACGGTGGGGGAGCGGTTCCTGCTTTCGGGTGCGTCGGCCACGCGGTTGTTGAACAGGTATCGCTGGGCAAATCCCGAAGACGATCCGGCAGCGACCCTTGCGCGGTATTTCGAAGATTGCCGCGCCCGGAACGCCGACCGGGACCTGCCCGTGCTAGATCGGCGCATCAGCCCCACGGTGCCTTTCGCCATCGAGTGCCGCAATTCCTTCAACTATTTCCATTTCCTGACGGAGGCCTTGCCGCAGCTTACGGTGCTGGACGGCTGGGATTTCCGGGGGGACATCTATTTCCATTTTCCCAACCGGGCCGACAAGACCCGCGATTTCGCCGCCGCCTTCGTCGCTGCCCTGTTCCCCGAATTCGAAGGCCGCGTCAGGTTCGAACGTGTGCCGAAAGACTATGACGAGGTGCTGACGGCCTACGACCTGTTTGGCGGGCATCGCCAATCGCCCGAATGGCAGGCGGATGCTTTGAAGGAAGCTGCCGGCCCCCGCTCCGGCTGGGAGCCGGATGATCCGTTGCCCCGGGCGCAGACGACGCTGGCGATGAATTCCGTCAGCTCCGGGCTGCGCGCCCTTCGTAACCGGGCGCTGAAGGCGGTTGCCGACCTAGATACATCCCATCTGCCGCGCCGGTTTTTCGTCGGGCGGGACACGCGCAAAAGCCGCGCCCGGAACATGGAGGGGGAGGATCTGCTGTTCGAACATCTTGCCCTCTTCGGTTTCGAATACGTTGTTTTCGAAAGCCTCTCCCCGCTGGAGCAAATCGCCCTGATGGCAAATGCGGAAATGATGGTTTCCTACCATGGGGCGGGTTTCGCCAACATGGTCTTTGCCAATCCTGACGCCTGTATCATCGAACTGGGCACCTTGCAGACGGCGAACCTGCGCTGGGGCGATTTCTGGCCTCATGCCCATGTCTCGGGCTGCCGCTATGTCTCTTTCTTCGCCGATTACCGCAAAAACGACCCGTTGACCGACCCGGAGTTTTCGAAAGAGGGGCTTGTTCCCGCCGCGCTGTCGGAGGGGGCGATTGGGCAGGTGATGGCCTTTGTCGTTTCCATGCTGGGGGAAACACCGACATTGGCGGAACCGCAAGAGGTGATCCGCCTCAGCCGCGCGCTGCAGGAGGTGGACGCGATGGACGCCTTCGCGGCGGTACTGGCTGCGCATGAAAAGATGCAGGAATTTGACCCGGATCTGTCTCTGTTACAGGCGGATTTGCACAAATTCAGAAAAAACCCGAAGGAGGAGCTTTCGGCGCTCGACCGGGCTTTTCGGCTGGCGCCGTCCCGTTGGCAGGTGCTGGTCCGGATGATCTGGTGCGCCAACCGCTGCGAGCGCCCGCAGGTGATCCGCTGGGCGTTATCCCGGCTGGCCGCCGATTTCCCCGACCGGCACGCGGCCTTTATCGCGAACCATGAATGGGTGCGCTACGTGGCGTAGGGCCGGTTCTGTCAGATTGTGCGATGGCTGCGGGCCGTCTAAGAAGGGTGGACCCAAAGAAAGCTGGATCCGATGGCCTCAAAAACACGCATCACTTCCGAAGAGGCCCTGGCCTTTCACCTCGAACCCTCGCCCGGCAAGTTCGAGATCTCGGCAACCGTGCCGATGACGACACAGCGGGACCTGTCACTGGCCTATTCGCCCGGCGTTGCCGTCCCCTGTGAGGCGATCGCGGCGAACCCGGAAACCGCCTATGATTACACCAACAAGGGCAATCTGGTCGCGGTCATATCGAACGGAACGGCGGTGCTTGGCCTCGGGAACCTTGGCGCGCTGGCGTCGAAGCCGGTGATGGAAGGCAAGGCTGTGCTGTTCAAGCGCTTCGCGGACGTCAATTCCATCGACATCGAACTCGACACCGAAGATACCGACGCCTTCATCGCGGCAGTAAAGCTCATGGGGCCGACATTCGGGGGGATCAACCTCGAAGACATCAAGGCGCCCGAATGTTTCATCATCGAACAGCGCCTGAAGGAAGAGATGGATATCCCCGTCTTCCATGACGATCAGCACGGGACCGCGGTGATCTGTGCGGCGGGGCTGATCAACGCGCTGCGCATTTCCGGGAAGAAGATCGAAGACGTGCGTATCGTGCTCAACGGGGCAGGGGCGGCGGGTATCGCCTGTCTCGAACTGCTTAAATCGATGGGTGCGCGCCATGACAACTGCATCATGTGCGACACCAAGGGTGTGATCTATCAGGGGCGCACCGAAGGCATGAACCAGTGGAAATCGGCCCATGCCGCCGCGACGGAGCTGCGCACACTCGAAGCGGCGATGGACGGTGCGGACGTGTTTCTGGGTGTTTCTGTAAAGGGCGCTGTGACACCGCAGATGGTGGCCAGCATGGCACCCAACCCGGTGATCTTCGCGATGGCCAATCCCGATCCGGAAATCACGCCCGAAGAAGCGCATGCCGTGCGCGAGGATGCGATCGTGGCCACCGGGCGGTCGGATTATCCGAACCAGGTCAACAACGTGCTTGGCTTCCCCTATCTGTTCCGCGGGGCGCTGGACATCAACGCGCGGGCCATCAATGACGAGATGAAGATTGCCTGCGCCCATGCGCTGGCGAATCTCGCCCGGGAAGACGTGCCGGACGAGGTGGCGCTCGCCTATGGCAAGAGCCTCACGTTCGGGCGCGACTATATCATCCCCACGCCCTTTGACCCGCGGCTCATCCATCGGATTCCGCCGGCGGTGGCGCGGGCCGGGATGGATACCGGCGCGGCGCGGCGGCCGATCATCGACATGGACGCCTATGAGCTCAGCCTAAAATCGCGGATGGACCCCACGGCGAACATCCTGCGGGGGATCAACGCACGGGCGCGTGCAAATCAGGCGCGGATGATCTTTGCCGAAGGCGACGACCCCAAGGTGCTGCGCGCCGCGGTGATGTACCAGCGGTCGGGTCTGGGCAAGGCGCTCGTGGTCGGGCGGCAGGACGACGTGGCAGAAAAGCTGACCGCCGCCGGGATGGAAGACGCTGTGCGCGAGTTGGAGGTCGTGAACGCGGCCAATACGCCGCATTTCGAAAGCTACAAGGATTTCCTTTACCAGCGGCTCCAGCGGCGCGGCTTCGACACCAAGGACATTCATCGGCTGGCAGCGCGGGACCGGCATGTATTTTCGGCTCTGATGCTGGCGCATGGGCATGGTGACGGGCTTGTCACCGGGGCGACGCGCAAGTCCGCCCATGTGCTGGAGCGGATCAATCACGTGTTCGAAGCCAACGCCGAACATGGGGCGGTGGGTGTCACCGCGCTGCTGCACAAGGGCCGCATCGTCTTCATCGCCGATACGCTGGTGCATGAATGGCCCGACGGGAACGACCTTGCCAATATCGCCGAAGCGGGGGCCAAGGTTGCGCGGCATCTCGGGCTGGAACCCCGGGTCGCTTTCGTCAGCTTTTCGACCTTTGGGTATCCTGTGTCCGAACGGGCCGAAAAGATGCATATCGCGCCCGAGATCCTCGATAAACGCGGCGTGGACTTTGAATACGAAGGCGAGATGACGGTGGATGTCGCGCTGAACGTCGCCTCGCAGAAGAACTACCCGTTTTCACGGCTTACCGGCCCGGCCAACATCCTTGTGGTTCCGGCCCGCCATTCCGCGAGCATTTCCGTCAAGCTGATGCAGGAAATGGCCGGTGCCACGGTGATCGGGCCGATCCTCACTGGGGTCGACAAGTCGATCCAGATTTGTTCCTCCACCTCCACCGCCAGTGACATCCTGAACATGGCGATACTGGCGGCCTGCAAGGTCGGCGAATGATCTGGAACCTCGGGTCGATCAACGTCGACCATTTCTATGGCGTGGGGCATCTGCCGAAAGCGGGTGAAACGGTTACGGCCCGGACCTACGCGCAGGGTCTGGGCGGCAAGGGTGCCAATATGTCGGTCGCGGCGGCGCGGGGTGGGGCGCGGGTTGCCCATATCGGCGCGATCGGCCGGGACAGTGGCTGGATACGCAATCGGCTGCTCGAATACGGGGTGGAGGTTTCGCATATCACCCCCGTCGAGGCGCCGACCGGTCAGGCGGTCGTCTGCGTGGAGGAGGCGGGCGAAAACGCCATCGTCGTCCTGCCCGGTGCCAATCACGAACTGACGGAGGATATGATCGGTGCCGCGCTCAGCAACGGGCGGACGGGCGATATCCTGTTGATGCAGAACGAGACCAACGGGCAAGAGGTGGCGGCGCGGCTTGCCAAGACGCTGGGCCTGCGTGTGGCCTATGCCGCCGCACCTTTTGACGCGTCGGCGGTGCAGGCCGTTCTGCCGAATACGGATCTGCTGGTGCTGAACGAGGTCGAAGCAGCGCAGCTTGAGGCCGCCGTTGGCGTCCCGCTGCACGAACTTTCCGTGTCGGATATCGTGGTCACGCTGGGCGCGCGGGGCTGCAAATGGTTCGGGCCGGGGGAAAAGCAGCCGCTGACGCTTCCCGCCTATGCCGCCGAGGTAGTGGATACCACGGGGGCTGGCGATACGTTCACCGGGTTCCTCGTGGCGGCGCTGGACCGGGGAGAGGACATGCGCGCGGCTCTCGACCTCGCGCTACGGGCCGCCTCCCTGATGGTCGCGCGGCAAGGGACGGCCGATGTCATCCCGGACCTGAAGGAAATTCAGGATTCCGATTTCGGCTGACCGGCAAAGGGGGCATCTTCGCCCCAAAGCTCCCGTACCCGCGCATCGCGCCCACATCCTGCGCGATATTTCTTGTAGGCTTCTGATTTGCGGATACCGATTCCGACGCTGCTGATGGCGAGCCTGTCGGAGCTTTTGTAATAGTCCTGATGATAGTCTTCGGCGGGGTAAAAGGGTGCGCCATCAAGTATCGGAGTAACGATTTCCTGACCGAGCGCCTTTTCGGCTTCGGCCTTGGCTGCTTCGGCGGCGCTGCGGGTTTCGGCGTCATCCGCGAAAACCGCCGTGCGGTAGCTGTCGCCCCGGTCACAGAATTGCCCGCCCGCGTCGGTAGGGTCGATCGAGCGGAAGAAGAGCGACAGGAGTTCCGCCTCGCTCACCTGCGCCGGATCGTAGGTGATCTCCACCACTTCGTAATGGCCGGTGTCCCCGCCGGTGACTTCCTTGTATGTCGGGTTTTCGGTCCGGCCCCCGGCAAAGCCGGAAACGGCTTCTTTCACGCCCGTCACCTTTTCGAAATCAGCCTCTACACACCAGAAACAGCCCCCTGCGACAACGAGTGTCTCGGGCTCTGCCGCCGCTGCGGGGAACGGGGTCAGCACGGGTGCGGCGAGAATGGCGGCCAGTGCGGTCGTCCTCAATGGCTTGAACATTTCTTGTCCTCCTGAAAACGTCTTTCATAAAGGTACATAGGGCGCGCGTTCCGGCCATAAACTCACATGGAGGTGAGATGGCCTGCCTAAACGCAGGGACCCAGGGCGAACGGAGTTATCAATGGCGGATCATGTCACTACCCATCAGGCGGAGGAGGACGCCCGGAACGAGTCGATCCAAATCTACGTCGACGGGCGCATCGTGCCGAAGGACGATGCCAAGGTTTCCGTCTATGACAGCGGATTCATGCTGGGGGATGGCGTGTGGGAGGGGTTGCGGCTCTATCAAGGGCATTGGGCCTTCCTCGACGCGCATATCGACCGATTGTTCGAGGCAGCACTCGCCATCGATCTGGACATCGGTCTGGACCGTGACGGCGTGAAGGAGGCGCTTTTCGCCACCCAGCGCGCCAACGATATGCATACCGATGCGCATGCCCGTCTGATGGTGACGCGCGGGGTGAAGGTGCGGCCTTTCCAGCATCCGTCGCTGTCGCGGTCAGGCCCGACCTTCGTGATCATCATGGAACATTCGCGTCCCTCGCTGCCCCGCCCCATCCGGCTGGCGACCGTGCCGCACCAGCGCGGCCTGCCCATGACGCAAGACCCCAAGCTGAACAGCCATTCAAAGCTGAACTGCATCCTTGCGTGCATCGCCGCCGAAAAGGCGGGAGCGGACGAGGCGCTGATGCTGGATGTCCATGGTTTCGTGAATACGACCAATGCCTGCAACTTCTTCATCGTGCGCAAGGGCGAGGTTTGGACCAGCACCGGCGACTATTGCATGAACGGCATCACCCGGCAGAAGGTGATCGACCTCTGCCGCGCCAATGACATCCCCGTATACGAACGCAACTATTCGCTGGTGGACACCTACGGCGCCGACGAAGCCTTCCTGACAGGGACTTTCGGCGCGCAGACCCCGGTGGCGGAGATCGACGGCAGGCAGATCGGCAGCGGCAGGATGGGCCCGGTCACCGAACGGCTGCGCGGGCTCTACAAGGAACTCGTCTCAGCAGAGGCCGCACGCGCCGGAGCGGAG
>NZ_LWGH01000510.1:0-10397 GCF_001635395.1 Sulfitobacter sp. HI0129
ACAAGAAGCTGATGAACGGCCAGCGGCAGGTCATCAATTTCGTCTTCCCCGGCGACTTTCTTGGCCTCCAAGCGGGGCTGCTGGGCGAAATGAGCCATTCGGTCGAGGCGCGGACACACATGCGCCTCTGCGTCTTTGACCGGTCAGAGGTCTGGTCGCTGTTCCGCAACCATCCGTCCCGCGCCTTCGACATCACCTGGCTCGCCGCGGTGGAGGAACATTTCCTCGGCGAAACGCTGGCGACGATCGGACAGCGCACCGCCCTGCAATCCGTCGCATGGGCCATGGTGAAACTGTTTCTGAGAGGGCGCTCGCTCGGGATGGTTACGAACAATCACATGTCCCTGCCTTTCACCCAGCGGGACATGGCGGACGCGCTCGGCCTTTCGCTGGTGCATACCAACAAGACCCTGAGCAAGCTGAAGGAGCTGCAACTTGCATCCTGGGCGGACAAAAGGCTCCAGATCAACGATCTCGACGAACTTGCAAAGGTCGCGCTCACCACGGTGGAAGAAGTCACCCCCCGTCCGCTTCTCTAAGGGCTCAGTCCGGGCGCTTCGGCGTCTCGACCGCCGGGGGCAGCACGGTATCGGCCACATAGGCCCCCCGCTCCCCCAAGGGCTTCGGACGACCGGTGGTACTGTCCGACTTCGTGCGCATTTCGATCTGGGCGTTCAGCGAGGCCCCGAGCAGGATCAGGAAACTGCTGATCCACAACCAGATCAGCATGGCGATCACGGCCCCGATGGAGCCATAGACCTGATTGTAGTTGCCGAAATTGGCAACGTAGAAGGAAAAGGCGATCGAAAGCGCCGCCCATGACACCACCGCCATCAGCGCGCCGATGGTGATCCAGGGCATCCGCGCGGAACGCCGGTTCGGACCATAGCGGTAGAGCACACCAACCCCTGCGAACAGGACGATCACCGCGATGGTCCAGCGCACCAGATCCGCCATCAGGTTGCCGAAGGGCCCCAGCGGGAAAAATGCCAGCACCACCGGGGCAATCACCACCGTCAGCAGCGCCACGATACCCACCCCGACAAGGCTGATCGTCAGCAACAGCGCCCGCGCGTAGTGACGTGCGGCGTTCCGGTTCTTTTCATAATATACGTTGTTGAGCCCGATCATCATCGCGCCCACGCCCGCCCGCGCCGACCAAAGCGCCACGAAGAGAGAAAGCACACCCGCCCAGCCGAGCGTATCGGCCCGCGCGGTCACAAGCGACACCACCTGATCGTTGACGATATCGTAGACATCATCAGGCAGCAGGCCACGCACCTCTTCAAGCTGCGCCACCACGACCGCCGGGTCAGAGATCAGACCCAAGAGGGCAATCAGGGCCGCCAGCGCGGGAAAAAGCGAGAGCATCCCGAAGAAGGCCACCCCGGCGGAAATCAGGCCAAGGTTATTTTCCGCCACATGCGCCAGACTCGCCTTGAAGGCGGCCCAGTAGATGGATGGATCAGCCGGCAATCTGCGTTTCACGGGCACGGATACCTCTTTCGTACGGTCTTCTCAGCATAGCCATCGGACGAAGCGGCAAACAACCCGGTATCCCGCGTCATTCATGGTCGTTTTCCTCAACGTCGTCACGCACCTGGCCCCAGGCGACCAGCGTAAAGATCACTGTACCGCCTATGATATTGCCTGACAGAACCGGCAGGAAGAACCTGAACAGCGCGGGATAGGCATCCAGTTGCCCCTGCCAGACCAAAACAGCCATCTCGACCGAACCGGCAACGATATGGGTGAAATCGCCTGCCGCGATCAGCCAGGTAAAGGTCAGGATAAGGAAAAACGCCGTTTCGTCGGCCTGCGGCAGCATCCACACGATCAGGGCCACGATCACACCCGCCGGAATAGCCCGCCAGAAGCCTTCTTCGGCGGACATGCCGGTGGCATGATAGGAAAGTTCGTTGATGGCAGGCAGAAGCTCCGGCGGAATGGCCGGTGTAAAGACGAAGAGTGCCGCGACAGCAAACGCCCCGACGACGTTCGCAGAAAGCACGATGAACCACAGCCGCAGCATGCAATAGAGCGAATGCCACGTGCGCTTGCGCATGATCGGCAGAACGGTGGTGATCGTGTTTTCGGTGAAAAGCTGCATCCGCCCCATGATCACCGCGATGAAACCAAGCGAATATCCAACGTTTTCGATCAGATAGCGATAAGGCGTCTCAGGCAGGTAGGTGCGAAAGATCGCCTCCCCCAGAACCGAAAGGCTGATCATCATGCCCGCCGCCACGCCGGACCAGACAAGCGAACGATGCGTACGGGCAAGCTCTTCCTCGCCCTCGCGGCGAATGACCTCGTAGATCAGGCGCGGGGTCAGTGCTGCGGCCTTCTTGACCGAACGCTCGGTTTCCTGTTCTTCGGCAATCTTCTCAACCGAAGGTTGCTTTTGTATCAATGGGGCCATTCGGCGCATTCCTTATGAGTCGCGCACCATCTAGCGTAGGGCGCGGGTTTTTACAGATAATTCTGCGCGGTGCGACGCAAGGACACTTGCATTCCCTGCGGTTGAACCAATGATGCGCCCGAAACCTGTTGAAAGCCTGTCATGTCATCTCCCGCCCCCCTGCCGCTTGCCTCCGTCCGTGACCGCTTTGCCCATGTGGAGGAATGCCCCCTGACGGGGCCGCGCATTTTCTTCGAGAACGCGGGCGGGGCGCTGACGCTCAAATCGGTTGTGGAAACCTCCGCCCGCTTTGCCGCCATTCCCGACAATCAGGGCCGGGATAACCTCGCGTCGCGCAAGCTGGGTGAAATCATCGCGCGTGCGCGGGCCGATATGGCCACGTTCTTCGGCACCGATGGGGGGCGCTTTTTCGTCGGGGAATCCGGCACGGAGCTGACCTTTCGCCTTTTGCGCACCGCCATCATGGGCAGCGCGGAAGGCGGGCGCGTGCTCGGGTCTTCGGTCGAACACCCCGCCTCCCGCAGTGCCGCGCGGCACTGGGCTGGCATGGCGGGCAAACCCTATGTCGAGGTGCCACATGACGATGCCACCGGTCAGGTTACCGCCGCCCAATATGCCCCGCTGGTCACGGCGGACGTTCGGGTTGCGACCATCCTGCACACATCCCCCGTCACCGGAATCGCCAATGATGTAGCCGCCATCGCCAAAACGATCCGAGAAACCGCGCCGGAGGCTTTCATATTCGTGGATGGCATCCAGCACGCCAGCCATGGCCGGGTGGATATCGCGGCCTATGACATCGATGGCTATGTCGTTTCCCCCTACAAGATGTTTTCGCGCCATGGCTATGGCGTGGCATGGGTATCGGACAGGCTGACAGCGCTGCCCATCGAAACGCTCGCAGGCGGCCCCACCGGAAATTGGGAAATGGGAACCCGCGACACCGGCTCCTATGCCACCTTTTCCGACGTGGTCTCCTATCTCGACTGGCTGGGCGGCGAGGTTTCCGACGCCGAAACCCCCCGGGACCGGATCGAGGCGGCGGGGGCTGCCATTCATGCCCATGAAAAGATGCTCACGGATACGATGCTTCACGGGGCGGGCAACCTGCCGGGCCTTGCCGATCTGCCGGGGGTGACGATCCTTGGCGGCGTGGACAACCCCGCCCGTGAAGGGCTGGTGTGTTTCGCGCTGGAGCATGTCCCGGCGGATCGGATCGTCGAGGAATTGAATGCGCGCGGTATCCGGACGCATATCCGCCGGGCGGACCATTATTCTGGCAACATTCTCACCCCGCTGGGGTTGGATGCCGCCGTGCGCGTATCGCTCTGCCATTACAACAGCGCCGAAGAAGTCCGCGCGCTGCTGGCGGCGATGAAGGATATCGCCGGCTGATGCGACCGCCCTTGCTATCGTTGAAGGACCGCATGATCATGCGGATATGACCAGCAGACTTTCCAACTCCATCGCCGACCGACGGGACGATCTGATCGCCCTGACGCAGGATCTTATCCGCATTCCGACATTGAACCCGCCGGGGCAGGATTACCGCCGAATCTGCGAATACCTCGACCTGCGGCTGCGCGTGCATGGCTTCGACACGCATCTGATCCGCGCCGAAGGCACGCCCGGCGACAGCGCCAAATATCCCCGCTGGAACATCGTCGCACGGCGCGAAGGGAAGTACGCGGGCGATTGCGTGCATTTCAACAGCCATACCGATGTCGTCGAAGTCGGCGCCGGATGGACGTTCGACCCCTTCGGCGGCCAGCAAAAGGACGGGCGGATCTATGGGCGCGGCGCCTGCGACATGAAAGGCGGTCTTGCCGCGTCGATCATCGCGGCGGAAGCCTTCATCGAGGTTTGGCCCGACTATTGCGGCGCCATCGAAATTTCCGGCACGGCGGACGAGGAATCAGGCGGCTATGGCGGTGTGGCCTACCTAGCCGAACAGGGCTGGTTTTCACCGGACCGCGTGCAGCATGTGATCATCCCCGAACCGCTGAACAAGGATCGTATCTGCCTTGGCCATCGCGGCGGCTGGTGGGCAGAGATCGAAACCAAGGGTGAGATCGCCCATGGCTCCATGCCCTTCCTTGGCGATTGCGCGGTGCGGCACATGGGCGCCGTATTGGCCGAATTCGAAGACAAGCTCTTCCCCGCCATGGCAGCCCGAACGACGGAGATGCCAGTGGTGCCCGACGGCGCGCGCAATTCCACCATGAACATCAACTCCATCCACGGCGGCCAAAAGGAACAGGCCGAGGATTTCGACGGATTGCCCGCCCATTGCGTCCCGGATTCCTGCCGTATCGTGATCGACAGGCGGTTCCTCGTCGAAGAACCGCTCGATCAGGTGCGCGACGAGGTGACGGCCCTGCTCGAAGGGTTGCGCAAGTCGCGAAACGACTTCGACTACGAGATTACGGAGCTGAACGCCGTCCTGCCTTCCATGACCGATCAGGAAGCTCCGGTGGTGCGTACCGTGGCAAAGGCCATCGAACAGGTGATGGGAAAGGCGCCCACCTACGTCGCCTCCCCCGGCACCTACGATCAGAAACACATCGACCGTATCGGCAAGCTCAAGAACTGCATCGCCTACGGGCCGGGGATCCTCGAACTGGCACATAAGCCAGATGAATATATCGGGATCGACGACATGATCGACAGCGCCAGCGTGATGGGGGCGGCACTGGAAACCCTGCTGCTGCCGGGGGGCGGATCCGCGGGGAGCTAAGCGAAGGCCCGGGAGGAGGCCAACGCCAGCCCATCCGCAATCGCCGTTAAGGCGGCACCGTGATGAACCTCAGCCGCGGGAAAGGCCCTGCGCATGGCGTCCTGCACCACGGACAAAAGGCTGGAGCCGCCGACAAAGATCACGCGGTTCACGTCCTCTGCCGCATATTCCGCATCCGTGACGGTCCGAAGACCGGCTTCGGCGATCTGCGCGGCCATATCGGCCAGCGATGCGGCAAGCAGGGCGGCGGGCAGTTCCGCTTCCAGCCCCTTTTCGACGATACCCAGTTTGATCCGGGGCGGCGCGGTCGCCGCGGGATCGTTGGCGGCGATCTTTCCGGCCTCGACGGCAAAGGCAATGTCATGGCCCAATTCATCCTCCAGAACCTGAACGAGCCGGGCGAACACATCGGGGTCGACCGCATAGCGCGCCAGATCCGCCGCCGCCTTGCGGGTTTCCCGGGTGTAAAGGAACGGAATTTTCTGCCAGGTCGCCAGATCGGCGAAGATGGAAACGGGCGCCTCATGCGTCTTGTCACCGAAGGCGTGCTTGATCTGGTGGCCCAACCCCAGATGCGGCATCACCTGACCGAAGCTGAGCTCCTTGTCGAAATCCGTACCGCCCAGCCGAATACCATGGCTTTGCAGAATCTGGATCGCATCCTCCCCCTCCTGCCGGAACAGCGTGAAATCGGAGGTGCCGCCGCCGATATCCACGATCAATCCGAGGTCTCCGGGTTCGAGCACCGCGCGGTTCGCCAGCGCCGCCGCTTCGGGTTCGGGCATGAAGCGAACGTCCTCGAAACCTGCCGCGGCATAACAGTCGCGCAGATCCACGAGGGCTTGTGCATTGCGGTCCGCATCCGCGCTGTGAAAGCGTACGGGACGGCCCGACAGGGCATGGGTAAAGCTTTGCCCGGTTTCCTTTTCGGCCCGCCGCTTCACTTCGGCAAGGAACCTCCCGACGATACCGATGAAATCCGTGCGTTTGCCCAGCAGCACCCGGCTTTCACGCATGAGCGGCGTGCCCAGCAGGCTCTTGAGCGCACGCATGTAGCGCCCTTCGTCGCCGCCGATCAGCGCCGATTGCGCCGCCCGGCCATAGACCACCTGCTGCGCGTCGAAATCGAAGAACACCGCCGTCGGCAACGTGGTCTCGCCCCCCTCCATCGGGATAAGCCGAGGGCTACCGTCGATGCGCATACCGGCGGCGGAGTTCGATGTGCCGAAGTCTATTCCAAGGGTCGCGGGACCATTGCCCATGGCTGTCTCCACTCGCGCTGCAAAGGGCCGCTGCCTAAACGATCCCGATCGCCTGGACAAGGCGCGGGAAGACGCTCACGCTGGTATTGCGCAGGCGAAATAGGTAGGATCCGCGCACGAAAAACAGGGAGTTTTCAATGATACGCCTTCGTTCCATCCTCCAGGGTGCCGCGGCCGCCGCCGTTCTGGCGAGCGCCGGCTTCGCGCAGCAGTCCGACATTACCGTCGCGCTGCAGCTCGAACCGCCCCATCTGGACCCGACCAGCGCCGCTGCCGGCGCAATCGATTCCGTTCTCTATTCCAACGTCTTCGAAGGGCTCACGCGCTTTGCCAGCGATGGCTCCATCGTTCCCGGGCTCGCCGAATCATGGGAAATTTCGGATGACGGGCTGACCTATACCTTCAAGCTGCGCGAAGGGGTCAAATTCCACGACGGCACCACGATGGATGCCGAAGACGTCAAGTTCTCGCTCGACCGGATCAATGCCGAAGACAGCGCCAACGCACAAAAGGCGCTCTATTCCGCGATCTCCGAGGTCAACGTGATCGATCCCACGATGGTGGAGATCAAGCTGAGCGAGCCCAACGGCAACATGCTGTTCAATCTCGCCTGGGGTGATGCCGTCATCGTCGCACCCGAAAGCATCGAAGGCATCAAGCAGACGCCCGTGGGTACCGGCGCCTTCAAGTTCGACAGTTGGACCCAGGGCGACCGGATCGAGCTTTCCCGCAACCCCGACTATTGGGGCGAACCGGCAAAGCTGGATAACGTGACGTTCAAGTTCATCTCCGACCCGACGGCTGCCTTTGCCGCCGTCATGGCCGAAGATGTCGATGTCTTCTCGGGTTTCCCCGCGCCGGAAAACCTGCCCCAGTTCGAAGCGGATGCCCGCTTTCAGGTACTGGTCGGTTCGACCGAGGGTGAAACGATCCTCGCGATCAACAACAAGGTGGCGCCCTTCGACGATCCCAAAGTCCGGCAAGCCGTGGCCCATGCGATCGACCGGCAGGCCATCATCGACGGTGCGATGTTCGGATACGGCACGCCCATCGGCACCCATTTCGCGCCCCATAACCCGGCCTATGTCGATCTGACCGGCCAGTCCGCGCATGAGCCCGAAAAGGCCCGCGCCCTGCTGGCCGAAGCGGGCTATCCCGACGGTTTCGAGACGACATTGCACCTGCCGCCCCCGTCCTACGCCCGCCGCGGCGGAGAGATCATCGCGGCCCAGCTTGCGGAAGTCGGCATCGACGCCAAGATCACGAACGTCGAATGGGCACAGTGGCTGGAATCGGTCTTCAAGGGCAAGGATTTCGGCCTGACCATCGTCAGCCATACCGAACCCATGGACATCGGCATTTACGCCAACCCCGATTACTATTTTCAGTATGACAACGCCGAATTGCAGGATCTCATGACCCGGTTGAACAGCACCACGGACCCCGATCAGCGTACCGAGATGCTGAAGCAGGCGCAGCAGATCATCGCGGACGATTACGTGAATGGCTATCTCTTCCAGCTTGCGGCGTTGTCGGTCGCGAAGTCCGGGCTTCAGGGCCTCTGGGCGAATGCGCCGACACAGGCGACAGACCTCACAGGGGTCAGCTGGGCCGAGTAATCGGCACCCGCATCTCTGGCGATCCCCTCCGGGGGGTCGTCAACCCTAAGCAGGCATGCGCCGCCTCGCCAGACGGGCCAATCCGTCCGTAACCTCCTCCTGCACATCCCCCTCGCGCGGGTCATCGCGCAGCGTGGTGAACCAGTGATCGGGCGGGTTGCGCCCGCGCCGGTTGCCTTCGAACGAAAGGCCCCGCAGGACGGTTTCGGCAGCAGGTGACAGGCGGTCGGGGAACTCCGCGCCGTTCAGAATACCCCAAACCCCGGTCCAGAGCCTGCCGACGGACCATGGATTGTACCCCCCGCCCCCCAGCACCAACAGCCGCGGCGCACAGTCCCGCAGTGCCCGCAGAACATCCCACGGGGCGTTGTTGCTCAGCCCGAGGTGGGAAAGCGGATCCTCCTCGACCGTATCCGCCCCGCAGAGCAGAACGATGGCATCGGGGCGAAAGGCGTACACACGCGGCAGGATCAACTCGTCACGGATGCGCGCCATGCCAGTGTCGTTCAGATTGCGCGGGACCGGCAGGTTAAACACATTGCCCGCCCCCTCGAACTCCAGCGCCCCCGTGCGCGGCCAGAGCCGCGCCTCATGTACCGAGATCATCAGGATGTCAGGATCGGCAGCAAAGGCCAGTTCCACGCCATCCGGGTGATGGGCATCAATGTCCACATAGGCGATGCGGCGGACCCCGTGGCGACGCAGGCTGAGGATCGCCAGAACCGGATCGTTCAGATAGCAAAACCCGTTGGCCCGGTCGGGAAGCCCGTGATGCGTACCGCCCGCCGGGTTATAGACTGTGCCGCCTCGGGCGAGCAGTTCGCCCGCCAGTATGGACCCCCCGGCGGCCGTAGCGGGCCTGCGGAAAATCTCAGTGAATACCGGGTTCGTCACACTGCCCAGATCGTGGCGGGTGCGGTCTTCGATCGTGGCGCTCTGGGTCCGCTCCACCCGTTGAAGCGCGTCGATATAGGCAGGGGTATGCCATGCCGTCAGGGCCGTCGGCTTGGCGCGGGGGGAGTTGATGAACTGATCGCGCGGCAACCAGCCCAGCGCCCGCGACAAATCCATGACCGTCGATACACGCGGAACCCGTAGCGGATGCCAGCGGCCATAGCTGGAATGGCGATAGATTTCGTGGCCAATGAATTTGGGGCGCTCCATACCGCCGGACTTAGCTGAAAACCGTGCCCCGTCCACGAACGAAAAAGAGCACCCGAAGGTGCTCTTTTCCTAACGTCGCCTTGCAGGAAGGCTTAGTTGACGCCGTTCATGTTCGCTGCGGCCTCGGAAACCATCTGGTCGAGGTTCTGGTCACAGGCGAGCATCAGTTCTTCGATGTTCTCTGCGGTCGGGCCGTCTTCGGACATCATGTCGTCACCCATGTTGCTGTTGGTGGGTTCGACAGCTTTGGGCGTATCCGCCTGAACGGAACCTTCGGTCGACACGACACCGTCAGTCGCTTCCTCTTCGGAAGTTTTCATCTGGTCATCACCGTTGACGTCTTCATCGGCGCGTGCACCTTCTTCAAGGCTTCCACCGTCGTTGCCCATTTCGATTTCGGCAATCGCCATGGCGGCAACTTCGACCTGCTCTTCAGCTGTCAGGGCCTTGTATTCAGCGCACGTCATCGAGGCGCTCATGTGAGCGGCCGCAAATGCAGGTGCAGAAACGGTGCCCAGCAGGCCAGCGATCGCAAGTGTTTTCAATGTCGTCTTCATTTTTCTCTCCTTCGAAAAATTCTTTCATCGCAGGGACAACCGTACCGTGAGCGATTCGGTTCCCGACATGGGTGCTCCGCTCCTGTCACGAAGCGGTGAATGCCGCGCGCGCGGCAAACTTTTCTGCAGCGCCGGTTCTGCCTCATAACCCTCTGGACGCTCCTTTGCGGCACTCGTAGGCTCCCCGCGATGCTGCGATATGTCCTCAAACGTCTTGTATCCCTCGTCGTCAGCCTCGCTGTCGCTTCGGTGGTGATCTTCGCAATCATCGAAATCGCCCCCGGTGATCCGGCCAGCTTCATGCTGGGAATGAACGCGCAGCCCGAAACGCTTGAGGCTCTGCGGGAGGAGCTTGGCCTGAACCAGGGTAAGCTGGCGCGCTATCTCACCTGGGTGAGCGGGTTGCTGCAGGGGGATTTCGGCATTTCCTATACCTATCGCACCCCGGTGGGGGAGATGATCGCAGCACGGCTCTGGGTGTCATTGCCGCTGGCTCTCTATGCGCTGACGCTGTCCACCCTGATCGCCTTTCCCGCCGGTATTTTCGCCGCTTCCCGCAGGGGGGAGGCCGGGGATTTAGGCGTGATGGGGGCCACGCAGCTCGGCGTTGCCATCCCGAATTTCTGGTTCGCGATG
>NZ_LWGH01000511.1:0-3396 GCF_001635395.1 Sulfitobacter sp. HI0129
CGACGTGCCGGAGGAATACACTGTCTGGGGCATCATGGCGCGCGATCTCATTCGCGAAACCGAACGGATGAACGCCACCTCCGCCGGCGCGGAAAGCGGCACCGCCCTGCCCCAGCGCAAGCTGCCGCCCTCCGTCACGGGCATGGGTCTGAACGGCCTGCGCATCACCGATTTCATCAAGCCGACCTGCTGGCCCACGATCGATCTCATCCCCTCCTGTGCCAACGCGGCTTTCGTCGAATTCGCCTCCGCCCAGTACCGGCACATGAACCCGGAATGGTCCTTCTTCGCCGCGATCCAGAGGTACCTCGACGCGATCCCGCCGGATGCCTTCGACCTCGTGATTTTCGATTGCCCGCCCGCCATCGGCTACCAGTCAATGAACGCGGTTTTCGCGGCGGATGTGCTCTATATCCCGTCCGGGCCCGGCTATTGGGAATATGACAGCACCACCAGCTTCATCGGCCAGCTTTCCGAAGCGCTGGAGGATCTGGGCCGGTTCAGCGGGCGCCTGCCGGATGGGGCCTCTGCCGACAAGGTATTCGCCGACATTCGCTTCCTGCTCACCCGGTTCGAGCCGAGCAACGACCTGCACCGTGCGATGCAGAAGGCATTCGGTCAGGTTTTCAAGTCACATGTTGCAGACCACCCGATCGAAATGACACGCGCGGTGGAGCAGTCGGGCCGCTTCCTCTCTTCGATCTACGAGATGGATTACCGGCAAATGACCCGCGAAACCTGGCGACGTGCGCGCGTGTCGTTCGACAGAGCCTATGATGAATTCCGTGCGACCCTAACCGGCGCGTGGAGCAAGCTGGAGGATTGATGAATGGTCAAGAAGCGTAGCGTGTTCGATATCGATTTCGTCCCTGATGAGGACGAAGAGGCCCCCGCCGCCCCACAGGGGTTGGAGACGAAGTCTTTCTACAATGTCCAGGGCCACCCCCTGCAGAACATGGGGCCCATTCCCGACACCCCGCGCCGGGGCCCGATGGCCAGCGCCATTCACGAAACGGCTGAGGCGAACCAGTCTCGCGCGCAGGCCGAAGCGGCGATCCGGGCGGAGAATGACATGCTCGCGCATGAGCATGTGCGGCTGAAGAAACTCGGGTTGATCACCGATCTGATCGACACGGGCGCCATCGCGATGAAGAAACTGACCCGCGACAGGGCAGGGGGCGCGGACCCGGATCTGGGCGAACTCAAGGCCTCGATCCAGTCCATCGGCCTGTCCAACCCGATTCGCGTCGAGCAGACGGATGATGGTTACGAATTGATCCAGGGCTTCCGCCGCCTCACCGCCTTTCGCGAGTTGGCACAGGAAACCGGCGACAAGCGGTTCGAGCGTATCCCCGCGACGCTGGTTCCCCGCGGGGAACCGCTCGTCGGCCTGTACCGCAAGATGGTGGATGAGAACCTCGTCCGCAAAGACATCAGCTTCGGAGAGATGGCGACCCTCGCCCTTTCCTATGCCCGCGATTCCGGGGTGGATACCGATGCCGCCGTGCGGGAGCTCTATGCCTCCGCGCTGAAGCAGAAGCGCAGCTACATTCGCCAGTTTGTCCGTCTGCTGGATATGCTGGACGGAAGCCTCAACCACCCGGAGGCGATACCCCGCGCGCTGGGGTTGGAGCTTGCCAAGGTGCTGGAGGGCGCGCCTGAACGGGTTGCCGAACTGCGCAAGACGCTCGCAAGATTCCCCGCGGGGAACCCGGAGGAAGAGGTGAAGGTCCTGCGCGCGGCAGTGGCGGCCAAGCCCGCGAAGCCGCAGCGTTCGGTGCCGAAGGCTACGGCGAAAACCTCCATGCGGCTGTCGCGCCCCGAAGGCGAGGCGCGGGTGCTCGCCTCCGACGGGCGGATCGAACTGCGCCTGCCGCGTGACTTCTCTGCCGTGTCGCGTGCGCGGCTTCAGACGGGTATCGAAGCCCTGTTGAAAGCCCTCGACGAGGAGTGAGGGCAGGGGGTTCCCCGCGGGGAACCCCAACCCGGCCCCCGATGTGCACAGATGCGCTCTCAAGGCCGGTCGATCGGGAAAACGGATTGTTTATCAATCGCTTACCCAAAAGTCCTCTGATTTTCCGTTAAAATGCGCAGGTCGACATCGTGGCGACCGGTTGCAGCGACCAGATTGCCGCAAAAAGCCCGACCCAGCCGCTGATCAGGCTCACCCGATAGACGAAGGGGGAGGGGGAGGCGAAGCGGGAACTACGCAGTGCCAGCAGCACCAGACCCTGCGCCGCAATCACCCCGCCCCAGGCTGACAGCAAGGCCAGCCGCTGGGGGGAGAGATAGGTCCCATCTTCTGCCCAGCCCGCAGCGCAACCGATGCCGTGCAGGCCATAGAGCGCGCTGAAACCGGCAAGCCAAAGCAGCGGTGGAAGCAGAATGCGCAGCAGATCCTTCATGCAATCAACCCCGGCAAATGGATCGCCAGCAATGCCAGCGTGGCGACCACGGCAAGGTAATCGGACCAGAGCGCCACGATATGCACCTCCGCCCTACGCCGGGACGACAGATAGCCGCGCCATGCACGGGCGATCAAAAAGCCCTGCATCACCGCGACCAACCCCGCATGCAGCAGCGTGTACCCGGCCAGCACCAGCAGCGTCGCGGCATAGGCATGGCCTGTGGGATCGGGCAGGCGGGTGAGCAGGATCACCAGAACGACCATCAGGGCCAGGGTGGCCCCAAGGGCCAGGGCAAGCGTCAGCCACGCGCGGCCATGCCGGGCCATCCGGCGCGCGGCCAGCCGTTGCAGGACAGCGCCGATGACGACGGCCCCGATGCCCGCGCCCAGTTCATTGACCGACGGGCTGAACCATTCCGACGGGGGCCAGCCCGGCGCGACGGTCCAGAGGAACGCGTAGCCGAAGAGGAGCGAGCCGAAAAAGGTGCCGTTCGCCGTCAGCAAAAAGACCGAACCCCACCAGCCGGGGGGGCGTGACGTCTCGAACGTGGGGGGCAGGGACGTGTCATGCCCCACAGTCTGCGGGCCGAGGTCCTGCTTTCGGCCCAGTTGCCAGACCCAGTGCAGTGCCAGCGCCAGAACGCCCAGCATCCCCACGGGCACCAGCCAGTAGAGCTTGAGCAGCATGGACAGGAAGGCAAGCCCCGTCACCCCGGCCATGACGATCGGCAGGCGGGTGTTCCCGGGATAGATCACCAGTTGATCCGGCCGCCCGCTGGCGATGTCCACCGTCATCGTTTCGCGCCAATCGTGCCGGGGCTGGCCAAGGTAGCCTTCGCCCATTGCGAGCCTGTTGGCCAGTTCAGGGTCTTGCGCATAGGGCTCGCGGCTCTCCACATGGGGCAGGCTGGCGAAGTTGTAGGCGGGGGGGGGGGACATGGTGGCCCACTCCAGCGTCCCGGCCTTCCACGGGTTGCGGGGGCCACGGA
>NZ_LWGH01000512.1:0-1754 GCF_001635395.1 Sulfitobacter sp. HI0129
TTCCTTCCCCATCCCGTCGGATGCGATCTCCGACGGGGTGCAGACCCTGCTGATCCTCGACGACGCAAGCGGGGATACGCTGGCCCATGTGACGTTGATCATGGGCGAAGTGCTGGGGGATGACATCCGCGCCGAAACCGAATTGCTGCGTGCCGAGCTCGACATGCTGAAGCGCGCATTCCGCCGGCATTGCACCGAAACCGCCTGACAGGGTTTTGCGCCCTCCGGCATAAATCATCCGCCGTAACGTAAAGAACGCAGGCGATGCTCTCGCCTGCGTTCCTTTGTCTTCACTTCAGGTCCCTTGCCTATCAGTCCCGCGGACCGAGCGCCGACAGACCCTTGAGGATGTCGATGGCATAGGCCAACTGATAGTCCTCTTCGCGCAGTTGGGCGGCCTGTTCTGCCTTCTCGCGGTCTTCCTCGATCTGCTTGATCTGATCGTCCGACAGGCTGTCGTTGTTCAGGCTGCCGCGCAGGTCCGCTTCCGACCGCAGCGGCCGGGCGAGGCTTTCGTCCTCTTCCTCTTCATTGCCGGGCACCACCGGGGGCTGCGCCACAACGATATCGGGCGAAACGCCGAGTGCCTGGATCGAACGACCCGAGGGGGTGTAGTAGCGCGCCGTCGTCAGACGCATCGCCCCGTCGGAGCGCAGCGGCATGACCGTCTGCACCGACCCCTTGCCGAAGCTCTTGGTGCCCACCACGATGGCCCGGCGGTGATCCTGCAGCGCGCCCGCAACGATTTCGGACGCTGAGGCGGAGCCGCCGTTGATCAAAACCACGATGGGTTTGCCCTCTGCCAGATCGCCGGGTGTCGCGTTCACCCGGTCCCCGTCGGCGGGGTCGCGGCCCCGCGTGCTCACGATCTCACCTTCCTCAAGGAAAGCGTCGGAAACGGCGATTGCCTGGCTCAGCAAACCACCGGGATTGTTGCGCAGGTCAAGAACGATACCGTTGAGGTTCTCGATGCCGTCCGCGGCTTCGATCTGCTCCTCCAGCCCTTCCTTCAGCTTGGGGAAGGTCTGTTCGTTAAAGGTGGTCACACGCAGAACGGCGGATTTACCTTCCGTCCGTGCGCGCACGGCGGTCAACTGGATGGTGTCGCGCACGATGGTCACGTCAAAGGGTTCCTGTTCGCCCTCGCGGACGACGGTGATGACAATCTCCGACCCGACGGGGCCGCGCATCATCTCGACCGCATCGTCCAGCAGCAGGCCCAGAAGGCTTTCGCCATCGACATGGGTGATGAAATCCCCGGCTTCGATCCCGGCCTCTGCGGCGGGGGTGCCATCGATGGGGGAGACGACCTTCACAAAGCCGTCTTCCTGCGTGACCTCGATTCCCAGGCCGCCGAATTCACCGCGGGTCTGCTCGCGCATCTTCAGCGCGTCGCGGGGGGACAGGTAGCTGGAATGCGGGTCCAGCGATGTCAGCATGCCGTTGATTGCGGCTTCGATCAGATCGGCGGGGTCAACCTCTTCCACGTATTGGGCGCGGATACGTTCGAAGATGTCACCGAAGAGATCGAGCTGTTCGTAAACGTTGTTGATCTTGACGGATTCCTGCGCCAGCAACGGCCCGGCAATCTGCGTTGTGGCAATCACGCCGGCCAATGTGCCGCCGAGAGCCGCCATTACGAATTTCTTCATCTGCCTATTCATCCTTGTCGGTACGGAACCAATCCTGTGGATCCTGTGGAATGTTGTTTTGCCTGACCTCTATATAGAGCGTTTCGGAACGATCGGTGCCAG
>NZ_LWGH01000513.1:0-5987 GCF_001635395.1 Sulfitobacter sp. HI0129
GCGCCGCGACCAGGTCTAGAAGCTCGCTGACGTCCTCACTCACCACTCGCAGGTCACCCCCACAATCGGGGCAACAGGAGCCAGGGTCGAGCTCCCGGCGTTCGCGGGGCGTTGCCTCCGACACGCGCGGCCTGCGTCGCGGCTTTGCCTCGGCAACAGGAGCATCGGTCGCAGAAGGCTCATCGTCCTCGATCGGCCCGTCGTGTTGTTCGGCGGCCGCGACCAGCAGATCCTCCAGCGCCAGCTCCAGCTGGGCGATCTCGCGCTCAATCTTTTCCGAAGATTTGCCGAAGGCCTGTTTCTGCAACTTGGCGATCCGCAGGCGCAAGGCCTGAACCAGTTGCTCGTGGGCCTGGAGCGTGGCCGACATGCGTGCATTCTCTGCCTGAAGCGCGGCGATCATCGCCTTCAGGACTGCGGGGTCATCAGAGAGAATGTCGGCATCATCGGACATGCCGACTGATACCATGCGCAGGACGAGGTGGCCAATAAAACAAGGAGATTCAGAGGGATAATCTACCCGACCCGGGCGGGCGGTGCGCCCCAGTTCGGACGCCTCCAGTCGATCCCCTCCCACAGCATCGCCAGCTGGGCGGAGGTCAGCCGTGCCACCCCGGCTTCGGTGTTCGGCCAGGGAAAGCGCCCGCGCTCGAGGACCTTGTAGTAGAGGCAGAAGCCTTGGCCATCCCAGTAGAGCAGTTTCAGACGATCCCCCTTGCGCCCCCGGAACGCGAAGACCGCGCCGCCGGTGGGCTTCTGGCGCAACACGTCCTGAGCCAGGGCCGAAAGGCCGGCAATTCCCTTCCGCATGTCAGTTGCGCCGCAGGCCAAGTAGACGCGAACGCCGGTGCCCGGGCCGATCATGCCGCTTCCACCGCACGGATCAGCCGGGTCAGCGCCTCGCCATCCATGCTGCTGTCAAAACGAAGGCAACGACCATTGGAAAGCCGCAGTTCCACAAGAACAGGCCGAGAGGGTGCAGGGGATTGTGCGGGTTCGGAATACGGCCCGAAATCGACCGGCAGAAAGACCGCGCCCCGATCCGGCGACCAAAGCCCCTTCTTCTTCAGGTCACGACGCCAGCCATAGACCTGCGACCGCGTGAGCTCGTGCCGTTGCGCAACCTGCGTGACCGAGGCCCCGCCAACACCCACCTCGAGCAAGATCTCGAGCTTCTCGTCATCACTCCACCGCCGGCGCCGCTCAACGCCCAGAACCTCGCCCAGCATAGCATCTCCCACTAAGACACGTGCATAACTACGTCTTTATGCACGTGTCTTAGCTCACCCTGCCTTCTTCAGGCAGGCGGCACCAATCGGGCGGTTACGTTCAGATAGTCAGTAACGGCAAAAAAATGGACCGCACTCAGAGGTGCGGTCCAGTTGCGTCACAGGAGGGAGGATCCCGCGTTGAGTCTCAGGCGCCCTCATAAATCGGGAACCTTTCGAGCAGCTGCGCCACATCCGCCCGCACAGACGCTTCCACGGCGTCGTCGCAGCTGCCGTCCGAAGCGTTGATGGTGTCGATGACACGCAGAATGAGCTGCGCAACCTTGGAAATGTCATCTTCCTTCAACCCGCGCGTCGTGACTGCCGGCGTGCCCAGCCGTATGCCACTTGTCACCATTGGCTTTTGCGGGTCGTTCGGGACACCATTCTTGTTGCAGGTAATATTCGCACGCCCCAAAGCGATCTCCACCGCCTTGCCGGTCAGGGCTTTCGGTCTGAGATCGACGAGCATCAGGTGCGAATCTGTGCCGCCGGAAACGATATCTACGCCGCCTGCCTTAAGGTCGCCGGCCAGCCGTTTGGCGTTGTCGAGCACTTGTTGGATGTAGACCTTGAAGTCTGGGCGCAAAGCTTCCCCGAAGGCTACGGCCTTCGCCGCGATCACATGCATCAGTGGCCCACCCTGCAGACCGGGGAAGACGGCAGAGTTAATCTTCTTACCCAGCTCCTCGTCATTCGACAGCACGATGCCTCCGCGCGGTCCACGCAGCGTTTTGTGCGTGGTCGAGGTAACGACATCGGCGTAGGGGAGGGGTGAGGGGTGAAGACCCGCTGCAACGAGCCCCGCGAAATGCGCCATGTCTACCATCAGCTTTGCGCCCACCTTGTCCGCAATGTCCCGGAACGCTTCAAAGTCGGGATGGCGCGAATAGGCGGAATGTCCGGCCAGGATCAGCTTGGGTTTCTCCCGCGTTGCGATGTCCTCGACCATGTTCATGTCGATGATGCCATCGTTGCCCAGCCCGTAGTGAACAGCATTCACGGCTCCGAAAACGGAGCGTTGAAATGAGCGATCTCTTCTGGCTGACCGACGCGCAGATGGCACGTCTGGCCCGTTTCTTTCCCAAGTCTCACGGTAAGCCTCGGGTCGACGACAGACGCGTGCTGAGTGGGATTATCTTCATCAACCGCAATGGCTTACGCTGGCGAGATGCGCCTTCCGCCTATGGTCCACACAAGACGCTTTACAGCCGCTGGAAGCGATGGAGCGAAAAGGGGATCTTCGCGCGGATGATGGTCGGGCTAGCGGCGGCACACGGCGAAGAGACGACCGTGATGATCGATGCGACATTGCTGAAGGCCCACCGAACGGCGACCAGCATGGCCGTCAAAAATGGGGGCGTGGCCGCCTGATCGGGCGAACCAAAGGCGGCATGAACACTAAACTTCACGCCATCTGTGACAGTCAGGGACGACCGATCGACCTGTTCGTCACTGCGGGACAGGTGAGCGATTACATCGGCGCACGGGCCCTGCTCAGCGGCCTGCCAAACTTCAAATGGCTGCTCGGTGATCGCGACTATGATGCCGACTGGCTCCGAAAAGCATTGCAGGACAAGGGCATACGCGCCTGCATCCCCGGTCGAAAACAGCGGAAGACGCCGGTCAAATACGATAAGCGACGCCACAAGCGGCGCAACCGGATCGAGATCATGTTCGGCAGGCTAAAGGACTGGAGGCGCGTCGCGACCCGCTATGACCGATGCCCAAAGGTGCTCCTCTCAGCCATCGCCCTCGCGGCTGTCGTCATCTATTGGTTATGAATCCTGACCCCAATGCCAGCAACGATAGCTGCTGTTATTTGGCGGGATGGCAGTTCACCCCGTCGGCCGCCATCGGATGGCTCAAGGACACGGTGGGCGGCATATGCTGTGCCGCCCACCTCTCGTTGCTTGTCAGTTGGCGACGCAGGTGAAGCTCTCTGCGCTCGACGGATCTCCTTCCCCATCGTACTCGGCATAGAGCGGGTACGGACACAGAGGACGCGAAAGATTCTTGCCGCCAAAATAGTCCGGGTTGGACACCGTGGCTTCAAGCCGTTCGATGGGAAGATCGTCCTCGACCCAAGCCATCAGCGGGGTCAGCAGGTCGACATCGTCTGTTGCCGGACCTCCCTGGCAATGGTTCATCCCGGGGATAATAAATAGCCGCGCAAAGTCCGCTGCCTGACCATCGGCTGTCTCGTTGACGGCATTCCAGTACTTGATCGTATCAAGTGCGGAAAATGCTGCGTCTGCCGCTCCGTGATAGATCACGAGCTTTCCGCCGCGGGATGCGAAATCGGAAAGGTCCGGCGAATCCGCGTTACCAAGTTCGGCCGACGAGACGGGGTAAAGATCGGTAGTCGCATAGGCGAGCGCCGGCGTCTCGTCTATGTTGAAGTTCATCTCGAACCGCACATATTCATCCGGGCGCAGAGGCACCGGTGGGGTCTGCCAGAGCATTGCGTGTTGCGGAGTGCTGAGGGTCACTTTGCGGGCATTGTTTTGGTCGCTGTCATAGGAACCGAACCACCACGACCGGAATCCGTCATTCACGCTGTCGCCGATCCGCCCGCCGATACCGGGATCCCAGGGATGGCCGGGATACAGCCTTGTCCCGTCTGATGTCACGGGTCCGGCCATCCCGGCGACAAAGGCGTCGATCTGATCCTCCAGCAGGCAACCTTCTTCCTTTGCACCAGAACAAGTAAGTGCTCTCAGTCGCGGAAGCACTGTAACAGTCGTACAGGCCTCAATATTATTGGACATCCGGTCCTCCAACCCGTCCAGCGCATCGCAGGCACCAACAACCGCGTCAGCGATCAGTTGAACGTCGTTGTCCGAATAAAGCTTGTTCAGCAGCGGGATTCCGTCAGGCCCCAACTGGTTCCGCGTTTCCGCCAGGTTCCCAAAGATTCTGAGCAGAAACGGCGCATAGGCTGCCGAGTATGAGAAGTGGATCCCCGGTGCACCGGCCGCAATACCATCATACAGATCGGGATAGCGCTGCGTCATCAGCATAGCTTCGCGTCCGCCTTCCGAACAACCGATGAAATAGGACTTTTCAGGTGCAGCACCATAATATTTCTCGACAATTGCCTTCCCTACACGTGTCACAATATCATAGGACATGTAGCCGAAATCAAGCCGCGCCTGCGGATCCATGCCGAATGCGGAGCGCCCCGAGGCATTGCTGTCGGAGTTGGTGTCATTGTCATGGCCTGAATCTGTTGTCACGACCGCAAAGCCACGCTCAAGAGCAGAATCCTCTTGGTTGAGCCCCGTCGGCCCCATGGCGTCTTTCAATGCGCCGTTCGAGCCGCCGCCCCCCTCCATGTAGAAGCGGCCATTCCAGTCCTGCGGCAACCTGAGTCGAAACTTGATCGAATAATGTTGCCCGTCCACAGGGCTGATCCGATCATTGATCGCACCGACAATTTCACAATGCGCCGGCATACCCTTATCTCCGGCATGCTCTGCAATTTCGATCAGGCGAAAACCTTGGACATCCGCTGGAAGCTCAGTCTCCGTGAGATTCGCCGCGTCAAAGCAAGATAGAAACTGATTGGGAAAATCTCCGGCGACAGCGGCATCGGCATGATCCACACCCGTCAAGAAGAAACCGCTCGCGATTGCTGCAAGGGCCGTAGTTGATCTGATAATTGGCATTTACTCTCCTCCATTTTGTCACTCCTGCGCACCCCGGAATCGCTTCAACAAATCAAACGCACTCGCACAGCGGGCGGCGAATGCCCTTAATTGCTCCAGCAACCCTCTACCGAAACGCATCCTCCGTCGCGTCGCCGGTAGATCCTGGCTCTTCGCCGTTTTAGGTAGCTTCATTCTCAAAAAAACCGATGTTCGTTAATCGAACAATATCCGAGCTTCGCGCTTTTGGATTGTTAGCCGTAAAACCTATGCTGTCAAGCGTGGGAATGACGGGCACGTGCCGCGGCGGCGATACTGGGGTGATGCGGACAACCTCCAGATCGTGGAGGGGAGCTTTGTCGGGCGACGTGAGGTGGCGGTAACGACACGTCGGCATGGTATCGCGCTTCCTGCTGACTATGTGGCGGCGGCAGTATCGGAAGGGCGAGCTTTACGCCGCGACGCCACCTACGTTTGTCCCGCTGAAGGCCCACCGACCGGCGACCAGCGTGGCCGTAAAAAAGGGGGCGTGGCCGCCTGATCGGGCGAACCAATGGCTGCTCGGTGATCGCGGCCATGATGCCGACTGGCTCCGAAAAGCATTGCAGGACAAGGGTATACGCGCCTGCATCCCCGGTCGAAAACAGCGGAAGACGCCGGTCAAATACGATAAGCGTCCGATTGGTGCCGCCTGCCTGAAGAAGGCTGGGTGAGCTAAGACACGTGCATAAAGACGTAGTTATGCACGTGTCTTAGTGGGAGATGCTATACTGGGCGAGGTTCGGGCCGTATTCCGAACCCGCACAATCCCCTGCACCCTCTCGGCCTGTTCTTGTGGAACTGCGGCTTTCCAATGGTCGTTGCCTTCGTTTTGACAGCAGCATGGATGGCGAGGCGCTGACCCGGCTGATCCGTGCGGTGGAAGCGGCATGATCGGCCCGGGCACCGGCGTTCGCGTCTACTTGGCCTGCGGCGCAACTGACATGCGGAAGGGAATTGCCGGCCTTTCGGCCCTGGCTCAGGACGTGTTGCGCCAGAAGCCCACCGGCGGCGCGGTCTTCGCGTTCCG
>NZ_LWGH01000514.1:0-4551 GCF_001635395.1 Sulfitobacter sp. HI0129
TTCGCCAAGAAGTTCCTGAACTTCATCATCGNTGAANTCGTCCACGACGCCACCAGGTTCAGCTGTCGACGAAGCAAGTCGCCACTGACGTCGACCGTGACTTCGCCGCCCTCGCCCACAAAGCCCATCGTCCCCCAAACGCCTGTGCTGCGGATCGCGGACTTGCGCCCCGCCGCCGTGCCGGATGTATCGAGCGTGTACTCGGCGAACCGGCCGCCGGTCAATTCCTTGATTGCCTCAATCTCGTCGGTATCGGATGGATTGATAACCTCGTCTGCACCAAGTTCCTTGGCCTTCTGCAATCGCTCGTCGCTTATGTCGAGAGCGATTACGCGCGAGCCCATCGCCTTTGCAAGCTGGGTCGCTGAAAGGCCAACCGGCCCCTGACCGAAAACCGCCAACGTCGTTCCGCCTTTCATCTCCATACGCCGCAACGCCGCATAGGCCGTGCCAGTGCCGCAGGAGATCGCAGCCCCCGCCTCGAACGACAGATCATCGTGCAGTTTCACGATGGTATTGGCCGGGACCTTGACGAATGGTGCATGGCCGCCATTCGCATTACCGCCGTAAACTTTGACGGGAACCTCTTGGCAAAGCTGCTGCCAGCCCGCATGGCAATGATTGCATTGTGTGCAGCCCTGATAGTGATGAACCATCACCCGGTCCCCGACGCTGGCCAGACGTGGATCGACCTTCGACCCCACCGCCGCGATCACGCCGGCAATTTCATGTCCGGCAACGGTAGGGCCGGAGGGCTTGTGGCCAGGAATCAGGCTCGGCAACGAACCGTCAGTCGGCTTTGGCAATCTGTATTTGCGTAAATCGCTTCCACACATTCCCGACGCTTTGGTCGCAAGAACTACGTCGAATTCGCCGGGTGTGGGATCCTCGAACTCCAGAAGATCCAGGTCCCGTCCTCCTAGAAAAACTACGCCTCGCATGAATTCTCCTTCCTTTCTCTCTTGAAAACAATCAACTGCCCTGAGATCCGTCGAAATTTCCGATCGCCTTGATCTCCAGGAACTCTTCGAACCCCCAGCGCCCGTACTCGCGGCCGGTACCAGAGGCTTTGTAACCTCCGAACGGCGCGGTCAGGTCTTTGGCGGGATAATTGATATGGACATTGCCGACGCGCAGGCGCGGTGCAAGTCTGCGGGCGCGCTTCAGATCCGCAGTCTGGATGTGAGCGGCGAGACCGTATGCGGATTCATTGGCAATGCGAACCGCGTCGTCGTCGCCGTCGTGGCCTATCAGCACGAGAACCGGTCCGAATATTTCCTCTTGCGCGATGCGCATCGAGTTATCGACGTCCGAAAAGATCGTCGGTCTGACAAAAAAGCCGCGCGAAATTCCATCTGGCAATTCCGGCCCGCCGGCAACGAGTTGCGCGCCTTCGTCGATGCCCGCTCGGATGAGGCCGCAGACCTTTTCGTACTGTGCCCTGTTGGCGACCGGTCCGAGATCCGTCTCCGGATCGCGGACGTCACCAACGACAAGCGAATTGGCAGTCTTCGCCGCGATGGCAGCTGCTTCGTCCATACGGCTTCGGGGGACCAACATGCGGGTCGGCATGCTGCATGACTGTCCGCTATTGCTCATCATCACGCGGACGCCCCTCGCGACAGCGGTTTCGATATCCGCATCGTCCAGGATGATATTGGCCGACTTGCCACCGAGTTCCTGGGTTACACGTTTGACCGTACTCGCCGCTTCTTGCGCGACGGCGATACCGGCCCTCGTCGATCCGGTAATCGACACCATGTCGATATCCGGATGGGACGAAATCGCGGCGCCAGTTACTGCACCTGATCCATGCACCATGTTGAAAACACCCGCCGGAACCCCCGCGTCATGCATCACTTCTGCCCATACCGCAGCGCTGAGCGGCGAGGCTTCGGACGGCTTGAGCACCATGGTGCATCCCGCGGCGATCGCCGGGATGACCTTGCAGGCGATTTGGTTGAGCGGCCAGTTCCACGGTGTAATGAGACCGCAGACGCCGACCGGCTCGCGAGAAATCAACGTCTTTTCATTCGCAGGGAACTCGAACTCGTAGGTCCGCAAGACTTCGATCATCGCGCGGATATGGGCGACAGGCGCGCCGGTGTGCTTCTCTAACGCCATATCGTACGGAGCGCCCATTTCGCGGCATAGCGCCTCGGCAAAATCCTCGCGACGCTTGTCAAACTCCCGCAGCATCGCTTCCAGGAGCGCGATCCGGTCTTTGCGCTTCGAAAAAGAGTAACTTTCGAACGCGGTCTTCGCAGCTGCCACCGCCGCATCCACATCTTCCACCGTACCAAGGATCGTCTGCGTAAACGGCTCGCCGGTCGAGGGATCGATTACATCGATAAACTCCCTATTGTCGGGCGTTATCCAGCCCCCCCCGATAAAGTGGCGCATCTCATTTCCCATTCCATTCTCCTTTCAAATGGCCGCAAAAGACTGCCCGGCTTTGGACGGCCGACGACAATACTTTGCGGAAACCAGAATGAACTGATCGCGCTTAGGCGATCCGATAGTTTTTCAGCGCATCAAAGCGCGGCTTGATTCCTGCTCCAGCCGTGGACGGTGCCTCGACGCAGCCGTCCTTCCCAAGTTGTAGTGTCTCGTCGTAGATTTGCCCCCACATCGGATCGAAGGAGTCGTCGTAAAACTCCAGAATCAACCCATTCTCGATAGCGGCGACCAAGTGGATATGAACCTCCTGTGCCCCGTGTGGCGCGATCTTGATGTCCATGGGCTGCGCCATCGCTGCGACCTTCATGAATTCGCTGACCCCGCCCATGACTTTCGCGTCGGCATTGAAGATTGAAGCGGCGTCATGCGCCATCAGGTCGCGAAAGCCATATCGCGTGTACTCGTTCTCCCCGGTCGCGATCGGGATGATGGTCGATCTCGCAACTTTGGCATGCCCTGAATAGTCGTCTGGCGCCACAGGCTCCTCGAACCAGAATATGTCGTAAGGCTCGATCATCCGCGCGATCTTCGCAGCCTCGTGCCAAGTGTAGGCGCAGTTTGCGTCAACCAGCAGTTTGACATCCCGGCCTATCGCCTCGCGGACGACGCGCACGCGCTCCACATCTTCCGCAAGAGAAGCCGCGCCGATCTTCATTTTTACCGCACCAGCACCTTTAGCCACATTGTCGGACATTTCCCTCGCGAGATCGTCGAGCCCCTTACCTTCCTCGTAGTAGCCGCCGGCGATATAGGCCGGCACGGCTTTGCGATAGGCGCCAAGCAATTTATAGAGCGGCATGTTGGCCACCTGTGCGCGGATATCCCAGAAGGCCATATCCAGCGACGAAATCGCGCGTGTTGTCACGCCCCGCCGCCCCAAGGTCTTGGGCACCCACATCAAATGCCACAGCCGCTCAACCTCAATTGGGTCATGCCCCATGACCACGGCCTCAAGATACCTGATGCTTTCCCGCCATATGGGCCCACCGCTGCGACCGACGCCGACCCCGGTCACACCTTCGTCAGTGTGAACCAGTACGAAACTGGTGTTCACATGGGTGAAGACATGCTTGCCGTTGCGTATCGGTTTTTCACGCGGCCAGCTGAACTCTCGCGTTTCGATATTGGTGATCTTCATGGCCCGCACCTCGAAGATGTCCACACCCGATCGGCTGCCGCCGCCGGAGACGTACTAGGGCTGTCCTCAAATCCCGTCATGGGTTGCCCTCCGTTGCTGGTGTGAAACGGGAGAGCTTTGGTATACAGACGACGACGATAGCTACTGCGAATCCTACTGCAGTCGACCATATTTCCGGGAAACCGATAAGCAGGCCAGCCCCGAACAGACAAGCCCGTGACCACCCGCGGAGCGCACCAAAGCGTGTCAGATAGCCTTCAGAAGCCCCGGCTATGAGGATGATCGCGATAACATTCATGACCAGCCAGATCGCCGTTATGCCGAGGGGGCCCTGGAAGATGAGAGCCGGTTCGAACAGGAAGAAGATCGGAATGAAATAAAGCACTATTCCGATTCGCGCCGAATGGACGCTGGTGATCATCGGGGCCGATCCACTGATCCGCGACGCTAGAAAAGCGGCAAGCGCGACGGGCGGGGTAATGGCTGCGAGCGCCGCGTAGTAAGCGATGAACAGATGAATCGCCACGGTGTTCAGTCCACCGATTTGCTCCAGTGCAGGCGCGAGCGTGAGTGCCAGCATCAGGTACGCCGCCGTGATCATGCCGAGCATACCGAAGATCATGCAGACGACGATACCGATCGCCAAGACCAGAACAATATTACCATGTCCAATCGTGACCAGCGCCGAGGTAAAGTTGGGTGCCACGCCGGTCGCCATCAACCCACCGAGTATGAAGCTGATCGGCAGCAGAAGCGCCATTGCCTGGCTAAGCAACTTGTTGATCTCAAACAGCATGCCGGGAATGCTTTTGAGGGACAGTCGGGTACTCTTGCGAAGCGATGTGAAAACAAGAAGCAGCGCTGAGGCATAGAACGGCGCGAGGCGTTCCCAACGCATGAAGACCAGAGCCCAGACTAGGAATGCCAGCACCAGCAGGATCGGCCAGCCTTCG
>NZ_LWGH01000515.1:0-1700 GCF_001635395.1 Sulfitobacter sp. HI0129
TCGTGAACTGGGCCAGCGGCAACCGGAAATGAACGTGCTCTATCTTTCCGCCGAGCAGTTCATGTACCGTTTCGTGCAGGCCCTGCGCGATCGGACGATCATGGATTTCAAGGAGCTTTTCCGCTCCGTCGACGTGTTGATGGTGGATGATCTGCAATTCATCGCGGGCAAGGACAGCACGCAGGAAGAATTCTTCCACACCTTCAACGCGCTGGTCGACCAGCACAAGCAGATCATCATTTCGGCCGACCGCGCCCCCGGAGAGATCAAGGACCTTGAAGAGCGTGTGAAATCGCGGCTCCAGTGCGGCCTCGTCGTCGACCTGCACCCGACGGACTACGAACTCCGCCTGGGGATCCTGCAGAGCAAGGTGGAGACCCAGCGCCAGAGCTACCCGTCGCTGGTCATCGAGGACGGTATTCTCGAGTTTCTCGCCCATCGCATCACCTCCAACGTGCGCGTGCTGGAAGGCGCCCTTACCCGACTCTTCGCTTTCGCCTCGCTCGTGGGGCGCGAGATCAACATGGAGCTGACGCAGGACTGTCTCGCCGACGTGCTGCGCGCCTCCGAACGCAAGGTCTCGGTCGAGGAGATCCAGCGCAAGGTGAGCGATCACTACAACATCCGGCTTTCGGATATGATCGGCCCCAAGCGGTTGCGCAGCTATGCGCGCCCCCGGCAGGTGGCGATGTACCTCTGCAAGCACATGACCAGCCGGTCGCTGCCGGAAATCGGGCGGCGTTTCGGCGGGCGGGATCATACCACCGTGATGCACGGTGTCCGCCGGATCGAGGAGCTCAAGCAGACGGACGGGCAGATCGCCGAAGACCTCGAACTGCTCCGCCGCGCGCTGGAATCCTGACGCACAGTTGCAACGGCCGGGCACAGGCCCGGCACGGGCCTTCGGCGGTGCTTGCAATCCGGTCGGCAAAGCAACAAAAGTCTTGTGATAGAGCGGGAACCGGGTAGTTTGCCCGTCCCGGCCTTCCGCAGGAGACAATACATGAAATTCAGCATCGAACGCGCCGACTTGCTCAAGGCAGTGTCGCAGGCGCAATCCGTGGTCGAGCGCCGGAACACCATTCCGATACTCGCCAACGTGCTGATCGAGGCGGACGGCGATAGCGTTTCCTTCCGTGCGACCGATCTTGATATCGAGGTGGTGGACAAGGTCGGCGCGCAGGTGGAACGGGCGGGCGCGACAACCGTATCGGCCACCCTGCTGCATGAGATCGTGCGCAAGCTGCCAGACGGCGCGCTGATCCGGCTGACGTCGGATACCGCAGCCCAGCGCCTGACGGTGGAGGCTGGGCGCTCCAACTTCTCGCTCGCTACCCTGCCACGCGAGGATTTCCCAGTCATGGCGTCCTCGGAATACGCGTCGAACTTCAGTGCCCCGGCCCCGGTGCTGCGGCGCCTCTTCGACAAATCGAAATTCGCGATCTCGACCGAGGAAACGCGCTATTACCTCAACGGGGTTTACATGCATGTGGCCGATGCCAGCGGCGGTCGGGCATTGCGCTGCGTGGCCACCGATGGCCATCGCCTTGCCCGGATCGACGCCGACCTGCCCGAGGGTGCTGCCGACATGCCCGGCGTCATCGTTCCGCGCAAGACGGTCAATGAACTGCGCAAGCTGCTGGATGACGACGAGCTTACGGTGGCGGTCTCCGTCTCGGAAACCAAGGTGCGTTTCGCCA
>NZ_LWGH01000516.1:0-5462 GCF_001635395.1 Sulfitobacter sp. HI0129
GGGTGCGGATCCGCCGCCGCGCCGCCTCATAGGAGCTTTCGGTCATCTGGGCGAAACGCGCCCGGCTGGGGGCTTCCTGGGTGAAGGCCTGCACGGTCTGCACTGCGCCGAGGCTTTCGGAGGCATTGCCCGAACTGGCCGCGATCCAGTCCTGATTTTCGCGGCTGATGACCCGCAACCTGCGGCCCAGCGTAAGGATCGGCACCACCACCGCAGGCACGATCAGCAGCACGAGCCCCGTAAGCTTGGGCGAGGTTGCCATCATCAGCCCCAGCCCGCCGACGAAAATCAGCAGATTGCGCAACGCGATGGATACGGATGACCCGATCACGGACAGGATCAGCGTCGTATCCGTCGTGATCCGGCTCAGGACTTCGCCCGTCATGATCCGTTCGTAGAAGGCCGGGCTCATGCCGATGACGCGGTCGAAGACCGCGCGCCGGATGTCGGCCACGACCCGTTCGCCCAGCCGCGTCACGAGCGCATAGCGCAGCCCCGTCCCCACGGCGAGCAGCCCCGCGATGATGAGCGCCGCCAGAAAATACTGGTCCAGCAATTCGGTCGCGCCGGTGCCGAAATTGTCCACGACCCGCCGCACCGCGAGTGGCAAGGTGAGCGAGATAACCGCAGTAGAGACGAGCGCCAGCACGGCCGCCGCCATCAATCCGCGATAGGGCCGTATGAAGGGCGCAAGCGCGCGCAATGCGCCGACCCTGCGGGAAGCTGCGCGTTCTTCGCGCGCGGAGGTGCTCGGGGGCGCGTTTCTGGGGGGCATTGCGGCTCCTTCTGGGCTGCCGCTTCATGACAATACGTGACCAGCGCGTCAAGAACGCGACTGTCGCAGGCCGAGCCCGGGACATGCCCAATATGGAGTGCAGAACTGGGAAGGGAGTGGAGCGGGCGACGGGAATCGAACCCGTATCATCAGCTTGGAAGGCTGAGGTCTTACCATTACACAACGCCCGCAAGACCGACCCTTGGGATATGCCAGCCCGCCCGCCCCGTCAAGGGCGAGCGCACCCTCGGATTGACCCTTTCAGCGGCCCTTCCCGGCCCGTCCGGACAACGCCTAGCGCCCCTCGAACGTGGGTTCTTTCTTGGCAAGGAAGGCCGCGATACCCGCCGGTCCGTCCTCGCTGCGCATCATGTCGGCGATGGAACGGGTCTCCTTGTCCATCTGGCTTTCCAGCCCGGCTGAAAAGGCGGTGTCGAGCAGCCGTTTCACGCCGCCATATGCCTTTGTCGGGCCCTGCGCCATCCGGCGCGCCATGGCCGTGGCTTCCGGCAGCAGATCGTCCGCAGGCACGACGCGGTTGACGATGCCCCAATCGCGGGCTTCCTCTGCGGTCAGCACGCGGTTGGTGAACATCAGCTCCTTCGCGCGCAGCAATCCCACATGTTTGGCGAGGTAATAGGTCGATGACCCATCCGGCGTCAGCCCCGAGGACGTATAGGCCGATACGAATTTCGCCTTGTCAGAGGCGATGACGTAATCACCGGACAGGGCCAGCGAGAAACCCCCGCCCCCCGCCGTGCCGTTCAGCGCCATGATCACCGGGGCATCGATATGCGCGAGCCGTGAAAGACCCGCGTGCAGCAGCGTCGCCATGCGGGTCAGATGGGCGTGCTTGTCCTCTGCCGCATCCATTTCCGCCAGATCGCCGCCGCCGCAGAACATCCGGCCCCGGCCCGTCACGAGAACCGCGCGGACATCCGGGGCACCGCAACGGATCCCGGCGTCCAGCAGCTCTTCCGCCATGCGCGCGTTGAGCGCATTCGCGGGACTGTCCTTGCGTTCGATCGTGATCGTGGCGACTCCGTCGTCGATCTCGAGCTGCATCGTCTCGTAGTCCATCTGTTTCCTCCCGGTGCATTATGTCGCTCCTCCTTACATGCGGGGGACCCCGCCGTGCCACCCCCTTGGCCGCGCGCTGTCGCTAAACCCTTTACGCTCCGGCTCTATTGTCGCAAATTCGGCTCTGCGTTGATCTGAAGGATGCCCATGGCGAACCCACTTTACGATGAACTTTTCGGCCGTCACGCCACCAACAAGACACCGTTTCTGTACCTGCCGGATGGTCACCTGATCAGCTATGCCGGTTTCGTGGCGGTGGCGGCGCGCTATGCCAACGTCTTTACCGCGATGGGCCTGTCCCCCGGGGACAGGGTGGCGGTACAGGTGGGCAAATCGGCGGATGCGCTGGCGCTCTATGCGGCCTGTGTGCAGGCGGGTCTGATCTTTCTGCCCCTCAACCCGGCCTATACCGCCGCCGAGGTGGAATATTTCGTGTCGGATTCCGGCGCCCGCCTGCTGGTCTGCGATCCGCAGGCGCAAGAGGCGCTGAAACCGATCGCGGAACGCAGCGGCGCGCGATTGGAAACCATGAGCGGCACAGGCGCGGGCAGCCTGCGGGATGCCGCGCAAAAGCAGCCCGACCGCTTCGACACCGTCGCGCGGACAGAATCGGATCTGGCCGCCTTTCTCTATACGTCCGGCACCACCGGGCGCTCCAAGGGCGCGATGCTGAGCCAGGGCAACCTGCTGTCCAACGCCCGCACCCTGACGGAGGAATGGGCTTTCACCTCGGCGGATGTCCTGCTGCATGCCCTGCCGATCTTTCATACCCACGGGCTTTTCGTGGCGACCAACGTAATCCTGCTGGCGGGCGGTGGCATGATCTTCTTGCCCCGGCCCGACCCTGAGCAGTTGATTCGCTTCATGCCGCAGGCCACGGCGCTCATGGGGGTGCCGACCTTCTACACCCGCCTGCTGGAGTCGCCCGATTTCACCGCCGACCGCACGGCGCATATGCGGCTTTTCGTCTCCGGCAGTGCACCTCTGCTGGCGGAAACCCATGCCCGGTTCGAGGAACGTACCGGGCACCGCATCCTCGAACGCTACGGGATGACGGAAACCAACATGAACACATCGAACCCCTACGATGGTGAGCGCCGCGCCGGTACGGTCGGCCTGCCGCTTCCCGGCGTGGAACTGAAGGTCACGGATCCCGACACCGGCGCGACCCTGCCCACCGGCGACGTTGGCGTGATCGAAGTGCGCGGGCCGAACGTGTTTCAGGGCTACTGGAACATGCCGGAAAAGACCGCCGCCGAACTGCGGGAGGACGGGTTTTTCATCACCGGGGATCTGGGCTGCATCGACGAAGACGGCTACGTGCAGATCGTGGGCCGGGGGAAGGACCTGATCATTTCGGGAGGGTACAACATCTACCCCAAGGAGGTCGAACTGGTGCTGGACGAACTGCCCGGGGTGGTGGAAAGCGCCGTGATCGGCGTGCCGCATCCGGACCTGGGCGAAGCGCCCGTCGGCATATTGGTCGCGGCGGAAGACAAACGCCCGGACGTGGATGCGATACCTGCCGCGATCGAAGGCAAGCTGGCCCGCTACAAGATCCCGCGCCGCTTCGTGGTGGTGGACGCGCTACCGCGCAACACGATGGGCAAGGTGCAGAAGAACGTTCTGCGCGACACCTACGCCGGGCTGCTCAGCGACTGACCCGGCGGCGCGACGGGCAAACGCCCGAGCCTGCCGGGCACATCCGCCGTGATCCGTGCCAGCTGCGCCAGATGCCAGCAGAGGACCTGATTGCTCGACAGGCAGGGCAGCCCGGTCGCACGCTCCACCTCCTCGATCAGGTCGAGCGTGCGAAGGTTGGTACAGGACAGAAAGACCGCATCGACCGCCCCTTGCCGCGCCAGTTCGACGGCGGCATCCCGGATGGAGGCGGGGGCGATGCGCACAACGCGGGCCTCTTCCGCTTCCTCGAACGACCCGAAGCGGGGGGTCTCGATACCCTGCTCGCGCAGCACGTCCCGCAGCCGGTCCGAAACCTTTGCCGTATAGGGCGACAGGAAGGCGAGCGAGCGCAGGCCCAAAGCGCGGCACGCGGTGACAAGCGCGGTGACCGGTTCGCTCACCCCGTCCGTCGCGCGGCCCGCACGGATCAGTTCCGCCACCCGTTCCGTCCCGATTTGCGCCGCGCCGGAGGTACAGCCGTAGCCGATCGCGGCGATGGGCGCGCCCCCCGGCAGCAGGCCAGCCGCGCGGCTGAGGTGGTCCGCCATTGCTTGCAGGGTCTCGGGCGTCACCTCCTCTCCGCTCGGGACACGGCTGGTGTAGAAAGGCACGTCAGGCGCCAGCATCCGGCGGAAATCAAGCTCCAGCGTTTCATCGGCCTGCAACACCACGAGGCCCAGTGCGGCTTTGGCGGCTGGCGTCGTATCATAGGCAAAGCGTGTCACAGGATCACCGGTTCGCGGCCTGCGCGCGGCGACAGGAACCTGCAGCCCGTTTCGGTAACGAGGATATCCTCTTCGTGAACCAATATCCTGCCGTCGCCCATGTCGATCCCCGGTTCCAGCGTCAGCACCATCCCGGGCCGCAGGACGGTAACGTCGCCCGGAATGAGCGATAGCCCTTCGGTCAACTGCATGCCCAGGCCGTGACCGAGCCTTCCCGCCTCCGTCCCGCCCGCGCCCTTCGTGACCACATTGTCCATGATGCGGAAGATGTCAGCTGCGCGAGTCTGGTTCGGGCGGATCGCCTCAGCCGCCGCATCGACCGCATCGATCAACCGCGCAAGGCCTGCGCGCACCGGCGCTGACGCTGAACCGATACAGAAGTTACGGTCAAAGTCGCAAAAGTAGCCGTCATGGACCAGTCCGGTGTCCAGCATCAACACATCGCCCCGCATCAACGGATCGCCCGAAGCGGGGGAGATGACATCTGCATAGCCCCCCGGCCCCGCGCCCCCGGCGAGATAGGGCACCCAATCCGCGCCTTCCTCCAGCGCCGTACGCTGAAATTCGCGAAACACGCGCGAAAGCGGCACCCCTTCGGCGGCGAAGTTGCCCACCCGGTCAAAGGTCCGCCCCGCGATGGCGCAGGCCGTTTCGATCTTCGCGACCTCGGCGGGCGATTTCACGGCCCGCAGCCCTGCCACGATGCCCCCGTCCGGCACCACGGGACCGCGCAATGCCTGCGTTACCCGATGCCAGTCTGCCAAGGGCATGCGCAGGTGGCTTTCCAGCCCCATCGGGGTACCGACGGGGGCACCTGCCGCGACCTCGTTCAGCGTATCGGCCAGCAGGCTGACGCCATCGTCGGCGGGATCGGGCGCGCGCCATGTGCGAATGTCGCGCACCCATGTCCGCGCCATCAGCGCCGCCCCGATGGCGGGGATGACGGCGATGGGGTCGCCTTGCGCAGGCAGAACAAGGAACCAGGGCCGCGTGGGGCTTTCCCAGAACCGGGTCAGGAAGCCGGTGAAATACCGCAGATCGGCCTCTGTCGTCAGCAACAGCGCGCCAAGACCGGCCCGCGCCATGGCGGCCTGGGCGGCCTTGGTCCGTGCCACATATTCCGCCTCGGCAAAGCCACGGGGTGCCGGGGCATCGCAGGGGCGCGCGGCTCTCACCCCTCCGGCCCTTCGCTCAGGATA
>NZ_LWGH01000517.1:0-3666 GCF_001635395.1 Sulfitobacter sp. HI0129
GAATCGCACAGGCGCGGTTCGAGTACAATCCTACCCAATGCGCCGCAAGAATGCGCCCCATATCATATCAATCGCTTGGCAGCACTTGTTCACGCGGCAATCGGCTCCGTCCGCCCCGCCGGGGCGGTTGCGCTTGAACTTTGGCGGTCGGCTGCTATTGACGGCCAAACCCGCTCCATCCCCGACAGGAAAGTGCATGCCCGTGGATCTGCAAGCCCTCGCCAAAGCCCATCCCGATCACTGGTCCAAAGCGACCGCCATCCGGGCGCTCACGCTCGATGCCGTGGCCGAAGCCAATTCCGGCCATTCCGGCATGCCCATGGGCATGGCCGACGTCGCGACCGTGTTGTTCGAGAAACACCTGAAATTCGATGCCGCCGCACCGCTCTGGCCGGACCGGGACCGCTTCATCCTTTCGGCGGGCCACGGCTCCATGCTGCTCTATTCCCTGCTGCACCTGACGGGCTATGAACAATTCCCCCTGTCGGAGATCAAGAATTTCCGCCAGTTGGGCGCGCGCACCGCGGGCCACCCGGAAAACTTCCTCGCCGATGCCATCGAAACCACCACCGGCCCGCTGGGTCAGGGCATCGCCATGTCCGTGGGCTTTGCCATGGCCGAAGAGATGCAGCGCGCCACCTACGGCAAGAAGGTCGTGGATCACCACACCTATGTCATCGCCGGTGACGGCTGCCTGATGGAAGGGGTCAGCCAAGAGGCGATCACCCTCGCCGGGCGCCACAAGCTGAGCAAGCTCATCGTTCTGTGGGACAACAACGACATCACCATCGATGGACCCGTCAGCCTGTCGGACCGCACCGATCAGGTCGCCCGCTTCGCCGCCGCCCAGTGGCACACGATCGAGATCGATGGCCACGACCCGGAAGCGATCGATGCCGCGCTGACCGAGGCGCGCAAATCCGACCGCCCCACCATGATCGCCTGCAAGACGCATATCGCCCTCGGCCATGCGGCACAGGACACATCCAAGGGGCACGGGGCGCTCACCGATCCCGAACAGCTCGCCGCGGCCAAGGAAGCCTACGGCTGGTCCGCCGGCCCCTTCGAGGTTCCGGAGGACGTGAAATCCGCTTGGGAAGACATCGGCAAACGCGGTGCCGAGGCGAGGCGCGACTGGGAGGAACGGTTCGACCAGATGCCCCGCTCCAAGCGCGAGACGTTCAACCGCGCGCTGGCGTTCGACGCGCCCAAGAAGCTGAGCGCCACGATCAAGGCCTTCAAGAAGCAGATGTCCGAAGCGGCACCCAAGTTGGCCACCCGGGCCAGCAGCGAAAAGGTGCTGGAGGTGATCAACCCGATCATGGCCGAAACCGTGGGCGGCTCCGCCGATCTCACCGGCTCCAACAACACCAAGACGGGCGATCTGGGCGTCTTCGACGTGGACAACCGCACGGGCCGCTATGTCTATTGGGGTATCCGCGAACATGGCATGGCCGCCGCCATGAACGGCATGGCGCTGCACGGCGGCATCCGCCCCTATGGCGGCACCTTCATGTGTTTCACCGATTACGCCCGCCCCGCCATGCGCCTTGCCGCGCTGATGCAGGTGCCCACCGTCTTCGTCATGACCCATGACAGTATCGGCCTGGGCGAGGACGGGCCGACCCACCAGCCGGTCGAACATCTGGCCATCAGCCGCGCCACCCCCAACACGCTGGTCTTCCGCCCCGCCGATACGGTCGAAACCGCCGAGGCCTGGGAAATCGCCCTGACCGAAAAGGCGACACCTTCGGTCCTGTCGCTGACCCGTCAAGGCGTGCCCGCGGTCCGCAAGGAGCACAAGAACAACAACCTGACGGCGCGCGGGGCCTATGTGCTGGCCGATGCGGAAGGCAAGCGGCAGGTTATCCTGATCGCTTCCGGCTCCGAGGTTTCGGTGGCCATGGACGCGCGCGAGAAGCTGCAGGCCGAGGGCATCGGCACCCGCGTCGTTTCCATGCCCTGCATGGAGCTTTTCGCCCAGCAAGACGACGCCTATCGCAAGCGGATCCTGCCGGGCGGCGCCGTCCGCGTCGGGGTCGAGGCAGGCGTCCGTATGGGTTGGGACCGTTGGCTGCTGGGCGAACGCGGCAAGTTCGGCAAGGCCGATTTCGTCGGCATGGACCGCTTCGGCGCCTCCGCCCCGGCGGAGGAATTGTTCGAAAAATTCGGCATCACCGCCGACGTGGTGGCCGAGCGGGCGCGCGCGCTGCTGTAAACATCTCAGGGTCCGGGGCCAACGCGCCCCGGCCCGTCCTCTCACGGGTTTGTGAACGAACACCCGCCATGCTGGCAGGTTGGGTTCCCAAGACCCCATTTAACCAGAGAGGATCGTTACATGCGTACCATTCCAATACTGACAGCCGCCCTCCTCGCCAGCCCGCTTGCGGCGCAAGAGGTCACTTTCGAGCGCGGCAACCGGAACACCGATTTCCAGCCCGCTTTCGACGCGCAGTTCCGCGCCCCGCTGAAGAATTCCGGCGTGCAGTTCCAGAAGGAAACCGTGGTCGGCGGTCTCGTCCACCCCTGGGGGATCGAAGTGCTGCCGGATGGCGCGGGCCTGCTGGTGACCGAACGCGCGGGCAACCTGCGCCATGTTTCTGCGGACGGCACGCTTTCCGAGCCGATCAAGGGCCTGCCCGACGTGCTCGCGAAAAAGCAGGGCGGCTTGCTGGACATCGCGCTCGCCCCCGACTTTGCCGAGACACGGCGCATCTTCTGGACCTACGCCAAGCCGATGAAGGACAACAAGACCGCCACGGCGGCCGCCTTCGGCACCCTGTCCGATGACATGACTTCCGTCTCCGGTGTGAACGAATTCTTCGTTCAGGAACCCGCGGTAGAGGCCCCGATGCACTTTGGCAGCCGGGTCGTCTTCGACGGGAGCGGTCATGTCTTCGTGACGACGGGCGAACATTTCACCCAGGAAAACCGCGAGAAGGCGCAGGACCTGAATACCACCTTCGGCAAGACCGTGCGCTTCAACCTCGACGGCAGCATCCCGCAGGACAACCCATATGTCGGTGACGCGGATGCCATCGACTGGATCTGGAGCTACGGGCACCGCAACATCCAGGGCGCGATGTACCGCGACGGCGCCCTCTGGACGATCGAACACGGCCCCAAGGGCGGTGACGAGTTGAACAAGGCCGAGGCCGGCAAGAACTACGGCTGGCCCGTCGTTTCCTACGGCGAGCAATATTCCGGCAAACCCGTGGGCAGCGGCAAGGCCCATATGGAAGGCATGGAACAGCCCGCCTATTTCTGGGACCCGGTCATCGCACCCGCCGGCATGATCACCTATGACGGCGATATGTTCGCCGACTGGAAAGGCGATGTGCTGATCTCCTCGCTCTATCCCGGCGGTCTGGTGCGGCTGGAACTCGACGGTGACAGGGTCGTCGCCGAAGAGCGCCTGCTGCGTGATATCGGCCGTGTGCGTGACGTCGAAGTGGATTCGGACGGAAGTATTCTCATTGTCACCGATTTTGAGAATGGCTCGCTCTTCCGGCTTTCGGCCAAACAAGGCAGCTGATCGATCAGCTCCTTGTCCGACCAAGCGAAAGGACGCGCCGCACCACGGCGCGCCCTTTTTTCCAATTCAAGATAGAAATAAAGATATACAAGCCCAACTTCAGGTTGCTATGCTAGTCACATTACGCGAGT
>NZ_LWGH01000518.1:0-2104 GCF_001635395.1 Sulfitobacter sp. HI0129
GAACGCCCCACCCTGCCCCCGGGGGACGCGGTTTTCGCCGCCCTGAGGCGCACGCCGCCCCACGCCGTGCGCGTCGTGATTCTGGGGCAGGATCCCTATCCCACGCCGGGCCATGCCCATGGTTTCGCCTTTTCCGCGGCACCGGATGTGTCACCCCTGCCCCGATCGCTCGCCAACATCTATCGCGAAATGCGCGACGATATCGGCGCATCCCCCCCGGATGCGGATCTGCGCTTTCTGGCCGATCAGGGCGTGCTGCTGCTCAATACCGTCCTGACCGTGCCGGCGGGCAACGCGGGCGGGCACCGGACCCTCGGCTGGCATAAGCTCACCACGCAGATATTGCGGCACCTGTCGGATCGCCCGCGCGCCTATCTGCTCTGGGGGGCCCATGCGCAGAAGGCGGCGGCAGACGTGGCCGCGCCGCGCAACCTTAAGATCGAAACGCCACATCCCTCGCCGCTGTCGGCGCGGCGCGGCTTTTTCGGATCGCGCCCCTTCAGCCGCACCAATGCGTGGTTGCAGGCGCAGGGCTTGGCGGCCATAAACTGGGCGAACACGAAGGACGCCCCATGACCGATACCATTCTGGACAAGATCAAGGCCTACAAACTGGAAGAGGTGGCCGCCGACAAGGCCGCGCGCCCGCTGGCGCAGGTCGAAGAGGCCGCGCGCCTCGCCCCCACCGTGCGCCCCTTTGCAGAGGCGCTGCACGAAGCATCCCGCGAAGGCTATGGCCTCATCGCCGAGATCAAGAAAGCCAGCCCCTCCAAGGGGTTGATCCGCGAGGATTTCGACCCCGCGGCACTGGCGCAGGCCTATGAGGCGGGCGGCGCCACCTGCCTTTCGGTGCTCACCGATACGCCGTCGTTTCAGGGGGCCAAACAGTTTCTGACCGATGCGCGCGCGGCATGCCATCTGCCGGTGCTGCGCAAGGATTTCATGTACGATCCCTATCAGGTGGTCGAGGCACGCAGCCTCGGGGCCGATTGCATCCTCATCATCATGGCCTCCGTTTCCGACGCGCAGGCCGCGGAACTGGAAGCGGCAGCCACCGAATGGGGCATGGATTGCCTGATCGAAGTGCATGATGCGGCCGAACTGGAGCGCGCGACCAAGCTCAAGAGCCGCCTTCTGGGGATCAACAATCGCGACCTGAATACATTCGAGACATCGCTCGACACCACGCGCAGATTGTCGAAACAGGTGCCGGAGGACCGGCTCATGGTCTCCGAGTCGGGGCTTTCCACGCCCAAGGACCTGTCGGACCTCGCGATGTACGGCGCGCGCATCTTCCTGATCGGGGAAAGCCTGATGCGCCACGCGGATGTGGAGCAGGCCACGCGCGAGCTGCTCGCCAATCCGCTCACTTCCGGAGGGATGTAATGGCGCTTACCCATTTCGACGCCAAGGGCGATGCCCATATGGTCGACGTTTCCGACAAGCCGGTGACGGGCCGCATCGCCACGGCGGAAACCCATATCACCATGCAGCGCGAAACCTTCGACCTCATTTGCGAAGGCCGGGCAAAGAAGGGCGACGTGCTGGGCGTGGCCCGGCTGGCCGGTATCATGGGGGCCAAGCGTACCGCCGACCTGATCCCGCTCTGCCATCCGCTGCCGATCACATCCGTCACCGTCGATCTGGAACCCGATGCGGAGCTGCCCGGCCTGCGCATCACCGCCACCGTCAAGACAACCGGCCAGACCGGGGTGGAGATGGAGGCGCTGACGGCGGCTTCCGTCACCGCCCTGACGGTATATGACATGACCAAGGCCGTGGATCGCGGCATGGAAATCGGCGGGCTGCGCGTCACGCTGAAGGACGGCGGCAAATCCGGCCGGTTCGAAGCCCCGTGATCTCCGTCAGCGAGGCGCTGGAGGCGCTGTTCCGGCTGGTCGCCCCGCTGGAGGCCGAAGATGTGCCCCTGCGCGAAGCGGCAGGGCGCGTGCTGGCCCGGCCCGTCACCGCACGCCGTACGCAGCCGCCATTCGCGGCCTCTTCGATGGATGGCTATGCCCTCCGCCGGGCGGAGGTCGAGCCCGACGCCATGTTCAAGGTGATGGGCGAGGCGGCGGCGGGCCACGGCTACGACGGCGCGCTGC
>NZ_LWGH01000519.1:0-2131 GCF_001635395.1 Sulfitobacter sp. HI0129
TGAGCAGCGCCGCGAGGTCGACGGACGCTGCTGCCTCACGTAGCTCTGTCGGGATGTCGAGGTATCGGCTGAACGCCTCCTCCCACCGAAGCGCATCCGCCTTTAGAAGCAGATCGTAGCTGGCCGGGTTTTCGTCATTCTGTTGCAGACTCGCTCGAACGGGACCGCTGCTTCCAAGTTCCTGCTCGTTCAGTCCAATTTCAAGCGCGTCACCGCGGAATCCGAACTCCTGCAGGTCCAACGCGCGCCGCGGCGACAGGCGCAGCTCGGCGATACCGCCCTGCGCCGTCAGCGTCGCCTCTGCCCCGGGCAAAGTCATGACGACAGGATTCTCCGGCAACACCAACGTGAGGTCGGTGGGAAGATAGGCCGGAGCGGAGGCTTTCAGATTGCCCGTCGTCACCCGGGCGCCATTCGGCCCCCGGGCGGAGAGGCGATCCACCTCGACGTCAAAGCGCGTGGGGTAGCCGCTGACCTTTGCGGGGCCCGGTTCGACCTCCCAGCCTGACACCGCGATCTTGTCCTGTTGCAGTAGCTGCCCCAACCCCGCAGAGGCCAGCCACCACCATCCCGTCCAGATGGCTGCCAGAACCACGATCAGCCAGATCCCGCCGCGCACCATCGTAAAATTCCTTTAACTCGGCCTGCGAATGCGGTTTATCCAAGCCGTCAGGAAAGGACCAGCACGATGACGATGTGGGTATTCGGGTACGGAAGTCTCCTTTGGAATCCGGGCTTTGAAGTGGCGGAAAGCGTGGTCGCCACGCTGCCGGGCTATGCCCGGTCTTTCTGCATGCGCTCCATCCACCACCGTGGCACCGAAGAGGCACCGGGACTGGTACTTGCACTGGATGAACACCCCGAGGCCGCTTGCGAAGGGCTGGCGCTGAGGGTGGCGCCGGGGCATGAGGCGAAGACGCTCGATTATCTGAGGGAGCGTGAACTGATTTCTTCCGCCTATGTGGAGAAGGAGTTGCTCATCCATCTGTCCGACGGTCGCGATGTCACCGCCGTCGTCTACGTCATTGACGAGGCGCATGTGCAATACTGCGGCGGCCTTCCTCTGGAAGAGCAGGCCCAGATCATCGCGCGGGCCGTCGGGGGGCGTGGGCCCAATACCGAATACCTTTTCAACACTGCCGCGCATCTGGCAGAGGTCGGCCTGCATGATCCGGCGCTTGAATGGCTGCACGACCGCGTGAAGGCGCTCGTCGCATAAAGCCATGGCACTGGGCCTGCATTTGGGTTTAAGTTGCCGGGAAGTCAGTATTTCGAGGTCAGGAGCAAGGCCGCATGGCGCAGCCAGACCGACAGGCAGGACCACAGTTTTCCCAACCGGTACGGCAGATCACGCTGATGCTGATCGCCCTGGGGCTGACCGGGGTCGGGGTATTCCTCGCTTTGCCGCGTGTCCTGCCCATTTTCATCGCGAACCCCTATCTGAACGGCTTTATCTTCTTTGTCTTCGTGCTGGGGGTGCTGGCCTGTTTCTATCAGGTCTTTCAGCTGATCGGGTCGGTCCGCTGGATCGAAAATTTCGCTTCGGACAAACCTGATCCCGAAACCGTCGCACCGCAGCTTCTGGCTCCCTTGGCATCGCTCCTGCGCTCGCGCGGGGCGCGGATGCAGGTCAGCGCGTCTTCGTCCCGTTCGATCCTCGATTCAGTCGCCACGCGGATCGACGAGGCGCGGGAAATCACGCGCTATATCGTCAACATGCTGATATTCCTCGGCCTTCTGGGCACGTTCTACGGGTTGGCCACGACCGTTCCGGCGGTGGTGGACACGATCCGCAGCCTTGCCCCGTCAGAGGGTGAGGGCGGGGTAGACGTGTTCAGCCGGCTCATGTCGGGGCTGGAGGCGCAGTTGGGCGGGATGGGCGTGGCCTTCGGCTCTTCACTGCTGGGGCTCGCGGGGTCGCTTGTTGTGGGCCTGCTGGAGCTTTTCGCGGGACACGGGCAAAACCGTTTCTATCAGGAGCTTGAGGACTGGCTCAGTTCCATCACCCGGGTCGGCTTCACGTCCGGGGAAGAACTGAGCGGCGAGCAGGCGATCATGGCCGGTGTCGTCGAACATATCACCGAGCAGATGGACAGCCTTCAGCAGCTTTTCCGCCGTTCGGAAGAAGCCC
>NZ_LWGH01000520.1:0-3919 GCF_001635395.1 Sulfitobacter sp. HI0129
ATCGACCGGGTAAGCCCATTGGGTGGGGGCGTCACCCTCTTTGACCTGCGCGCAGCCGACGGTAGCCCCCTGCCGGGATGGGAGGCGGGCGCGCATCTCGACATCGTGGTCGCACCCGAATTTCTGAGACCTTATTCCCTGACAGGCGATCCCGCCGACCGGCACCGCTACCGCATCGCCGTGCTGCGCGAAACCGCCGGACGCGGCGGATCGGATCTGGCCCATCGGATTTTCACGCCGGGGCGGCGCATCTTCGCGGCCCGACCCGCGAACCATTTCCCGCTGGAGGAAGCCGCCCCCTTCTCGCTCCTGCTGGGCGGGGGCATCGGGATCACTCCGATGATCGCCTTCGCGCACCGCCTGCACGCCCTCGGGCGGGGCTTTGCGCTGCATTACTCCGCCCCCACGCGCGAACGCGCCGGGTTCGCCGATTATCTCGCCGCTACGGAATGGCACAAAGCAACCTATCTGCACCTCTCTGACGAAGGCAGCCGCCTGAATGCGACCCGGCTTTTGACCGATCTGCCCCAAGGGAGCCATGTCTACATCTGCGGCCCCGAAACCTACATGGCTGACATGCTCCGCGCGGCTGCAGACGCGGGCCTGCCGGAAGCGAACATTCACCGCGAATATTTCGCCGCCCCGACCGTACCGGACCGGCCCAACCACCCCTTCACGCTGCGGCTCGCCTCGGGGCGAATGGTAGAGGTCGCCCAAAACCAGTCTGCCGCCGAAGCGCTCGTACGCGCTGGCATTCCGGTTCCACTGAAATGCAGCGATGGCATCTGCGGGGTCTGCCAATGCGGTCTGCGCGGAGGCGCGGTTGACCACCGCGATCATGTCCTGTCGCAAGCCCAGCGGAAAGAGCGGATCATCCTGTGCCAATCCCGCGCAGCCGAACCGGGCGGGATCGTCGAAATCGATCTCTGATCCTGCTTCCAAATGGCAAAAAATCCCCGCCGGAGGCTCCGCCGCTTTCCAACAGCGCCCCGGGCGGCTATGACGCGCGCAGTTCCCCAAAGAGGCCCGCCATGACGTTCGACCGTTCGCTGAAAATCGCCCCCTCCATCCTTGCCGCAGATTTCGCCGCCTTCGGCGCGGAATGCGAAGCGGTGGAGGCGCAGGGCGCAGATTGGGTGCATGTTGATGTGATGGACGGTCACTTCGTGCCCAACATCAGCTTCGGCCCCGCAACCTGTGCCGCCATTCGTCCGCATATCAAGGGCGTGATGGACGTTCACCTGATGATCGCGCCTGTGGACCCTTATATCGACGCTTTCGCAGCGGCGGGGGCGGATATCCTGACCGCCCATGTCGAGGCGGGGCCGCATATTCACCGCACCCTGCAGGCGATCCGCGCGGCGGGCTGCAAGGGGGGGGTGGCGATCAACCCCGGCACCCCTGCCGAAGCAGTGGCGGATCTGCTCGATCTGACGGACCTTGTCTGCGTCATGACGGTGAACCCCGGCTTCGGCGGGCAGAAGTTCATCGACATGACAGACAAGATCCGCAAGCTGCGCCAGATGATCGGCGACCGCCCCGTGCATATCGAGATCGACGGCGGGGTCGATCCCGGCACCGCCCCGGCGGTCGTCAAGGCGGGCGCTGATGTGCTCGTGGCCGGATCTGCGGTGTTCAAGGGCGGCTCGGTTCAGGATCCGGCGCCCTACGGCGAAAACATCCGCGCCATTCGCGCCGCGGCGGAAGGCACCTGGACCTGATCAGTCTGGGGCGGGGCATACCCTTCGCCCCGCGCCGTCAGTCGAGCCTGTCCGCGAACGCGGCCAACAGCCGATGCTTAAGTATCTTGCCCGTGGGTGCCGCGGGCAGTTCCGTCGCCAGCACGATCTGGCTGGGACGTTTGTAGCCTGCAAGCTGCTCCTTGACGAAGGTGCGCAGTTCCTCAGCCGTCACATCGTCCCCGGGCGCGATCTGGACGAAGGCCAGCACCTCCTCGTCGCCGTCTTTCATCCTGCCAATGACCGCTGACTGGATCACCTTGGGGTGATCGTTCAGCGCCGCTTCGACCTCGGGCGGATAGACGTTGAATCCCCCGTGGATGATCAATTCCTTGCTGCGCCCCAGAATATGAAGGTGACCATGTTCGTCGATCCGGCCCAGATCGCCGGTCCGCAGCCATCCTTCGGCGTCCAGCGCCTTGGCCGTCTCTTCGGGATTGCGGTAGTAGCCCTTCATGATATGCGCGCCGCGCGTCTGCACCTCGCCCGAGCCTTCGCCGCCGCCCGGCACGCTGTCGTCGATACGGACTTCGACACCGGGCAAGGCGGGCCCCGTCGAGGTATCGGGCGAACCGATGGGATTGCGCGTGGCGCAGACGCCCGCGGTCGTTTCCGTCATGCCGTAGCCGTTCTGCAGGGCCACGCCATAGAACGCCTCCGCCTTGCGTTTCCACGCAGGATCGAGCGGCGCCGCCCCGGAGGAAACATAGCGCAGCCGGTCCGAGCCGAGCGAGGTGAGACCCTGCTCCTTGGTGTATTGCATCAGCAGGGCATGCATCTGCGGAACGGCGGACAGCAGCGTCACCCCGTCTTGAAGCGCCGCAAAAAGCTTGGCTGCGGAAAAACGTGCTTCCAGCCGGACGGCGGCCCCGGCATAGCAGGAGGCTGTCACCACGGAGGCCAGACCGAACACATGGGTAATGGGCAGCACACCGTAGATCAGATCATCGGGCCTCATTTCCCGCAGGTTGGCCGAAGCCGTGCCGCCGAAACGGACGTTGTCATGGGTCAGCATCACACCCTTGGGATCGCCCGTCGTTCCGGTGGTATAGAGCAGTACCGCCACGTCGGAGAGATCCGGATCGGGATTGCTGGGGCCGGGCTTTACAATATGCAACTTGCCAAATGCACCTTCGATTTCGGACGCCCCCAGCCTTTCGGCATGGGCGGTCGCATCGGGCGAGGCGTGGCAGGTCATCAGGACAGCGGCAGGCGTGGCGTGATCGAGGATGCGGCGCACTTCCGCTTCGGTCTGGCGCGCGTTGACCGGTATGATCGCCGCCCCGACCTTCCATGTCGCGAAGAGCGCGGCAACCGCGGCCGCGCAGTTCTCCGAAAGCATCAGGACGCGATCGTTTTCGGCGACACCCGCATCGCGCAGGCGCTGCGCCAGATCGTCCGAGGCGCGGTCCAGATCCCCGTAGGTCCATTCCACGCCGGTGCTGTCGCTCAGCGCGGGCGCGTTGCTCCGCTCGGCCACCTGCCCTGCCAGAAATTCCTCTACCCGTGCCATGCGCGATCCTCCCTGATGCGTTCTCGGCGCTCGCCCTTCCGGGGCCGTCAGTCGCCGTAACGCGGTTTTCTTTTTTCGAGGAAGGCCGCAATGCCTTCCGCCGCCTCATCGCCCCCGGCAGCGCGCGCCATGGCGTCGCGCTCGGCGTCGAGTTGACGGGCCTCCGTCGTTTCATAGGCCAGCGCCACCAGCCCCCGGATCACCCCCTGCGCCTCACGCGGGCCCTGCGCCAGCGCATCGGCCAGCAGCATCGCTTCCGCCATGGCCTGACCTGCGGGGCAGATCACGTTGACCGCCCCCAGTTCGGCAAACCGGGTGGCCGGAACGGCGCGGCCCAGCAGACACATCTCCATCGCGAACGGCCGCGGCAGCATACGCGCCATCGCAGAGGTAAGCCCCCCGTCCGGAACCAGCCCGGCCTTGACATAGGCTGCGGTGAATTTCGCATTTTCCGCCGCCACAACGAAATCGCTGGCCAATGCCAGCGAAAGCCCCGCCCCCGCGGCACCCCCTTCGACCGCCGCGATGACGGGCACCGGGCAGTTGCGGATGCCGCGCACCAGATCGTGCAGCTCGTCCACCTTGCCGCGCCGGTCCGGTTCGGACATGGCGCGCCGTTCGATCAGGACGTTGAGGTTGCCGCCCGCGCAGAAAAAATCCCCTTCGG
>NZ_LWGH01000521.1:0-11152 GCF_001635395.1 Sulfitobacter sp. HI0129
CGGATACCGTCACGCTCGCGGCGCACGAGGCCAGAGGCGACCAGTGCAGCACCGTCGATGGCAGAACCCGCATCCAGCTTGCCCGCGTCGATAAACTTCTGGATCAGGCCCAGGTTGACGACGGCGTATTCCTTGCGGTTCGGCTTGTTGAAGCCACGCTTCGGCAGACGCTGATAGAGCGGCATCTGGCCGCCTTCGTAGCCCTTGATCGCCACGCCCGAGCGGGACTTCTGACCCTTGATACCGCGGCCACCCATCTTGCCCTTGCCGGAGCCGGGACCACGGCCAACGCGCATCCGCTTCTTCGCGGCGCCGGGATTGTCGGAAAGTTCGTGCAGTTTCATGTCGCTTCTCCTTCTGCCGGATATACCCCCCAGCGACGGGAGCGGGCAAACGCGGCGTTTCGATTCTGTGGAGCCCATGGGGCTACCGGGGGCGTATAGACGGGGATCCGAAATGGTTCAAGGGCGGACACCAAAACGGGAGTCCCTACGGCTTTATCTATATGATACGTATTTAACCTACAAGGTAAAATGCTGAGATGGTTTTTACCCTTGACAATTATAGTTAAATATCATTTAACCCTCAGTGAAATTGAAGGGTGAAATGAGTCCGATATGAAAATGAGCGATGCTCTTGTTAGGCAAAATGTATTCGAATGGTTGCAGCAGTATTATGAGGTTCGAGACGTCTCAGGCTCTTCAAGAAATGAGGTTCAAGACGTTTCGTCAGGCTCTGGGGTGCCGAAGCTTTCGAGGTTAGAAGTCCAGAAAGATGGCACGACTTTACGCTATGCAGTAAAACTAACTCGCGCTTATGGGAGAATTTCATTTAGTCGATCAGACGCCGGGCAATGGAAACTGCTTTCTGAGGTAGATCGTGTTGTATACGTACACGTCGACCCCGACGATGAAGGTCAAGCTCGAATTCTAGTTTTCAATCAAAATACGATAATGGACGCTTTTGAAACAACTTATCAAAAGCTTAACGAGGCGGGACAAGGTCATATACCTGTGTGGCTCAGCCCCAAGAAAGAAGAGGGCTTACGGTTTTTTGGATCCGGCTTTGAAGGGCAAGCGATTGCCGCACATACGATAGAACTAATTAGCTTCGGCACACTTGATGAGCGCTTATCCGAAAAACGCGAGCTTGGTGACGATGATAAGGACGAACTTAGTAGAGCTATAGAGGGAGTGAAGAAATTAGCCGCAAGTATGCTCGGTATTCCAACTGAGAAAATCAGCGTTAATATAACATTGTCTCATTGATTAACTGAGCGCCCCGCTGTTTCCAGCGGGGCGCTCATATTCACGAAGCCCGGGGCTCCGCCGTGAATTCCTCAAAGGCTCCACTGGAGCCTTTGCCGGGCCCGAGGGCCCGGACAGCAATTCAGCCCTTCTCTTCGACGATCTCCACCATGTGGGGGATCGAGTTGATCATGCCGCGCACGGAAGGCGTATCTTCCAGTTCCCGCGTGCGGTGCATCTTGTTCAGGCCCAGGCCGATCAGCGTGGCACGCTGCTTGGCGGGGCGGCGGATCGGGGAGCCGATCTGCTTGATCACGATAGTCTTGGCCATGTCGAGATCTCCTTAGGCGTCAGCTTGGGCAGACGCGGATTCGGACGGGCTGTTGTGCGAAATGTCGCTCTGCTCGTCGATCTTGGGCTGCGAGAGGATGTCGGCGACTTTTTTGCCGCGACGCTGGGCCACCGCACGGGGGGACTGCTCCTTACGGAGGCCATCCATGGTCGCACGGATCATGTTGTAGGGGTTCTGCGAACCGATGGACTTGGAAACCACGTCCTTCACGCCCAGCATTTCGAAAACGGCACGCATCGGACCACCGGCGATGATACCGGTACCTTCCGGCGCTGTCCGCATGACGACCTTGCCGGCGCCGTGGCGACCGTGCATGTCGTGGTGCAGTGTGCGGCCTTCGCGCAGCTGAACGCGGATCATCTGGCGCTTGGCCTGCTCCGTCGCCTTGCGGATGGCCTCCGGCACTTCCTTGGCCTTGCCCTTGCCGAAGCCTACGCGGCCCTTCTGGTCCCCGACCACGACGAGCGCGGCAAAGCCGAAACGCTTACCGCCCTTCACGGTCTTGGAAACACGGTTGATCGCGACCAGACGGTCGGCGAATTCGGGGTTCTCGTCGCGTTGATTGCGGCGGTTGCCCCCGCGGTTGTCGTCTCTTGCCATCTGGCGTCCTTTCGGTTCGGCACGGCGTGCCATTTCTTCGATCCCGGTGAGCGGTCCAGAACGGCCCCCGGATCATCGAGACGGCCCCGAAGGGCCGCCTGCAACATCAGATTTTCAGACCGCCTTCGCGGGCTGCATCGGCAAGGGCTTTCACCTTGCCGTGGAACAGGAAGCCGCCCCGGTCGAAGTAGGCTTCTTCGATGCCCGCCTTCTTGGCGCGTTCGGCGATTGCCGCACCGACCTTGCCGGCCGCTTCGACGTTGTTCTTGCCGACAACGCCCAGCTCCTTCTCCAGCGAGGAGGCAGAAGCGAGAGTACGACCGTTCACATCGTCGATCAGCTGAACGCTGATGTTCTTGTTGGAGCGGTGCACGCTGAGGCGCATGCGCCCGGCGTTGACCTTGCGAAGCTTGTTCCGAACGCGCAGGCGGCGTTTCAGAAACAGTTGTCTTTTGCTGTTTGCCATCTGTTGCGTCCTTACTTCTTCTTGCCTTCTTTGCGGAAGATGAACTCACCCTTGTAGCGGATGCCCTTGCCCTTGTAGGGCTCCGGCTTGCGCCACGCGCGGATGTTCGCGGCCACCTGGCCTACGAGTTGTTCGTCCGTACCTTCCACGACGATTTCTGTCTGCTTCGGCGCGGTGACGGTGACGCCCTCGGGGGGCGTGTAGTCCACGTCATGCGACAGACCGAGGTTCAGCTTGAGCGTGTTGCCCTGCATCTGGGCACGATAGCCCACACCCTGGATTTCAAGCTCTTTGCGGAAGCCGTTGGTGACGCCGGTGACAAGGTTGTTCACCATCGTGCGGCTCATGCCCCACTGCTGGCGTGCACGCTTGGACTTGCCGCGCGGCGTGATGCTGACGACATTGTCTTCCACGGTCATGGTGACGTCATCCGTCGCCTTGAAGCTGCGGGTGCCCTTGGGGCCCTTCACTTCAATGGTCTGGCCCGAAACGGAAGCCGAGACGCCGGAAGGCAGTTCTACGGGTTTTTTACCAATACGAGACATATCGTTCCCCTTAGAATACGGTGCAGAGCACTTCGCCGCCGACATTCTGGCTGCGCGCGCTTGCGTCCGACATCACACCCTTGGGGGTGGAGACAATCGACACGCCCAGGCCCTGACGGACAACCGGGATGTCATTGACGCCCATGTAGACGCGACGACCGGGCTTGGAGACCCGCTTCAGCTCGCGAATAACAGGTTCGCCCTCGTAGTACTTGAGGCTGATTTCGATGGCGGGGTGGCCGTCGGCGCCCGTCGTCATCTCGTATCCGCGAATATAGCCCTCGTCGGCCATGACCTCCAGCACCCGCTCGCGCAGCTTGGACGCGGGCGTGATGACGGTGGACTTGCCGCGCAACTGGCTGTTGCGGATGCGTGTCAGCATATCTGCGATAGGATCGTTCATCTGATGCGCCCCCTTACCAGCTCGACTTGACCATGCCGGGGATCTGACCGGCAGAGCCGAGATCCCGCAGCGCGATCCGCGAAATTTTCAGTTTGCGATAGTAAGCATGCGGACGGCCCGTGATCTGGCAGCGGTTGTGCAGGCGCACGGCGCTCGAGTTGCGGGGCAGTTTCGCCAGCTTCAGGGAAGCGCGGAACCGCTCTTCCATGGGCTTGCTTTCATCGTTGACGATGTCCTTCAGCGCCGCGCGCTTGGCGGCATACTTCTTGACCATTGCTTCGCGCTTCTTCTCGCGCTCGATCATGGATTTCTTAGCCATATCTAATCTCCCCCGCGCTTATGAGTTGAAGGGCATGTTGAAATGCTTCAACAGGCTCTTCGCTTCAGCGTCGGTCTTCGCCGTCGTGGCGATCACGATGTCCATTCCCCATGTCTCATCGACCTTGTCGAAGTTGATCTCGGGGAACACGATGTGCTCTTTCAGGCCCATGGCATAGTTGCCACGACCGTCGAAGCTCTTGCCCGGAACGCCGCGGAAGTCACGGATACGGGGCATTGCGATCGTGATCAGACGATCGAGAAATTCATACATGCGGTCGCCGCGCAGCGTGACCTTGGCACCCAGGGGCATGTCTTCGCGAACACGGAAACCCGCGATCGATTTCTTTGCCACTGTGGTCAGCGCCTTCTGGCCGGCGATTGCGGTCAGGTCTTCCTGAGCCGATTTCGCCTTCTTGCTGTCGCGGACAGCTTCCGCACCGCAACCGATGTTCAGCACGATCTTGTCGAGACGTGGGATCTGCATCTCGTTGGTGTAGCCGAACTCTTCCTTCAGCGCGGCCCGGATGCTTTCGCGGTACTGCGCCTTCAGGCGGGGTGTGTAGTTTGCATCGTCAAGCATCAGATCACGTCCCCTGTGGTTTTGGCAAAGCGGACTTTCTTGTCGCCGTCCATCTTGAAGCCGACGCGGGTCGCCTTGCCGTTGGCATCGACGAGCGCGAGGTTGCTGAGGTCAATGGGCATCGCCTTGGGGATGCGTCCGCCCTGCGAGGTCTGCGACTGGCGTGTGGCGCGGATCGCGATGTTCACACCGTCAACGACAGCCTTGTTGGACTTCGGGTCAACGGAAGAAATGTTCCCCGTCTTGCCCTTGTCCTTGCCGGCCAGAACGATGACCTTGTCGCCTTTGCGAAGTTTTGCAGCCATGATTACAGCACCTCCGGAGCGAGCGAGATGATTTTCATGAAGTTCTTGCCGCGCAACTCACGCACCACCGGCCCGAAGATACGGGTGCCGACCGGCTCGTTGTTGTTGTTCAGAATGACGGCCGCGTTGCGGTCGAAGCGGATGGCGGTGCCATCGTCGCGGCGAACTTCCTTGGCGGTGCGAACAACGACGGCCTTGCGGACGTCGCCCTTTTTCACACGACCGCGGGGGATGGCTTCCTTGACCGAGACGACGATGATGTCGCCGACGGACGCGTATTTACGCTTGGAACCACCCAGAACCTTGATGCACTGAACACGGCGCGCGCCGCTGTTGTCAGCAACATCCAGGTTGGTCTGCATCTGGATCATTTGGTTTCTCCCGACCTTCTGGGGGGCGATGCGGCCCTTGCCCCAGGGTTTCGATTAATGGCAGGCGTTTACGCCTCGGCAGCTTCCGAGGTCAACACTTCCCAGCGTTTCGTCTTGGATTTCGGCGCACATTCGATGATGCGCACGGTATCGCCCACCTTGAACTGGTCGTTCTCGTCGTGGGCGCGGTATTTCTTGGACTTCCGGATCGTCTTTTTCAGAACCGGATGCGTAAAGCGACGCTCGACCGAAACGGTGACGGTCTGGGCGTTGGCATCGGATGTGACAGTGCCTGTCAGGATACGCTTGGGCATGGATCAGGCTCCTTGTTCGGTCGATGCCGCGGCTGCGGCTTTCTGGTTCAGAATGGTCTTCACACGCGCGACATCACGCTTCACGGCGCGGATGCGTGCGGGGTTTTCCAACTGTCCGGTGGCCTGCTGGAAACGCAGGTTGAAGGATTCTTTCTTGAGGTTCACAAGCTCGTCGCGGAGTTGATCCGGCGTCTTGTCGTGCAGTTCCTTGGCGTTCATCGCCGCTTTCCTTTCAACATCACCGGCGGGCCGCGTCACGCGTTACCCTGATTCCCGGTGGAGTGGGGTGAAGTGCGCCGTATAGGTCCGTTCCCTCTGGGGCGCAACCCCCTTGTCTTTCGGGCTAGGGGACCGACTTACCATCGGTTGCAGGGGCCTCCGAAAGAAAGCGCTCGATCGCCACGACATAGGCGCGAGGGCGCTCGAGCTGTGGCATGTGCCCGCACCCATCCAGCAGGACGACCTCGCACCGTGGCATGCGCGCCTGCAGTAGCGACGCATGTGCTGCAGGTACGAACATGTCCCGCCGCCCCCAGATGGCGCATGTGGGCACATCAATCTCAGGCAGCCGTTGCAGCAGCGCCTTCCGGGGCCCCGCAGAAAACCCCTGCGCGTTCATGAAGGACCGCAATTGCGCGGCGAAAGCCATGCGCGCGCGCCGGTCCGCCGCCATGCCCAGCCGACGCCCCACGAGACGCAACGTTTCCGCACCACGGTCCTGACGCAGCGCATTGCGCAGGATACGAAAGCCCGCCACGGCGGGCCGTTTCGTCGCCTCACGCAGCACCGGCAGCGGGCCGCCGCGCAGATCGACGATGCTGTCCGGACCGATCCCGGCGGGAGCCGTCAGCACCAGACGTCGGACGCGTTCCGGTGCGACATGGGCAAGGTCCAGTGCGATGCGCCCTCCCATGCTCCATCCGTTGATATCCACCCGGTCGAGTGCGAGCGCATCGAGCACCGCGATTGCGTGGTCCCGCATCTCCTCCGGCGCATAGCTCGCCCCGCGCGGTTTGTCGGTGCGCCCACAGCCCAGAAGATCGAAGACGATGACACGACGCTGCTGGGCCAGAGCATCCGCCGCCCCGCCCCAATCTTCGAGCGAGCCGGAGAGCCCATGCAGCATGACGAGCGGCACTTCCCCCTGCCCCAGGTCGCGGTAACGGGTACGCACCCCGCCCGCGTCTATATATCTGTCGCCCTTTGCCATGCCCGACACTTGCCTGCCCCCGGGCCGACCACAAGCGCAAAGAGCCCTCGCCTTGCCATGCAGGCTGGGCTAAAACGCCGAGCATGTCACAGGTCAGAACCCTCTTCGCCACCCGCCTCTACCACGCCCGGCTATCGGCCCATGGCCCCACCATCGACGCGGACGAGTTCGAGGCGTCCTGCTATTCCATCGCGGAGGATGACGCGGCCGGTCAACAGTGGTCGGAGGACCATGGCTACCCGGGCTATACCTCCTACGCATCGCTCGGTGACCTGCCCTACCGGTTCCCGATTTTCGCGGACCTCGTTCAGGCGCTCGACGCCCATGTGGCTGACTTCGCCCGCGATCTCGCCTTCGATCTTGGCGACAAGAAGCTCACGCTGGATTCGCTCTGGATCAACATCCTCCCCGAGGGCGGAATACATACAGGGCACCTGCATCCCCATTCCGTGATCTCGGGCACCACCTACGTCGCGATGCCGGACGGGGCCAGCGCCATCAAGTTCGAAGACCCCCGTCTGCCGATGATGATGGCAGCCCCGGGCCGCAGGAAGGATGCCCCGGAGGAATTGAAGACCTTTGCCTATGTCGCGCCGAAAGTTGGCGATGTGCTGCTCTGGGAAAGCTGGCTGCGTCACGAAGTGCCCATGAACATGAGCGAGGATGATCGCCTCTCCGTGTCATTCAACTACGGTTGGGGCTGACAGACACCGACGCTAGAACAGCACGTTACAGCCCAAGGTTACCCGCAGGGCGGCGATCAGTTCATCGAGGCTCTCGGCACCGGAGTAGGTGCCGCCCGTTCGGTCCGCAAGGCAGCGTGCCACCGGCTCCGCCTCGACATAATCGCTGGCACCTTGGCTGCCCCATGCGAAATAATCACCGCGCACCTTGAAGCCGATCACATGCACCGTGGTTGCAAGCCCCTCGGCCGACAGGTCTGCGGCCAGTGCACAGGGCTGCCCCCCGCAGGTCTCCTTCCCGTCTGTCACCAGAACTATGGTCGCCGGTTGCTCCTCATACTTCAAAACGCCCGCCGCCATTTCAACCGCGGCGGTAAGCGCCGTGCTGCCTTCCGGCGACAGGGCGTCGACCGCGCCGATCAAACGATCCGCTGCATTCTGAACCGGAGGGAAATGCAACTTCACACCCCCGCAGGGATCGACGCTACCCGGCCCATAGACCAAAAGCCCGATGCGCCGGTCCGCCGCCACCTGCGGCATGACCGTCGCAACGGCGCGCCGCGCCTCGAATATGCGGGGCTCGCCAATCTGATTAAAGCCCATCTCGGCCATGGAGCCGGACCCGTCGAAAACAAGCATGGCATCGTCAGTGCACTGCTGCGCTGAGGCGGCGGTGGTCACAATGGACAGGCAGAGTACTGGCAATGAAAGGCGCATGTCCGAAGGGTCACCGCACCGCTGGCGTTTGTCTAGGGTTTTCACCAGTACCCGGGGGGCACCTTCGTCTCGGTCGGCCAAACGCAAAGGCCCCCGCCGTTACCGGCGGAGGCCCTGAATTTCGATGACGTTTGACGCCTTGGCGGCGTCAAACGATGCGACTTACCAGTCTTCGCGAACGACGACGCGTGTTTTGATCGGCAGCTTCATCGCGGCAAGGCGCAGCGCCTCCCGTGCGATGTCTTCGCCAACACCGTCCAGTTCGAACATCACGCGACCGGGCTTGACCTTACAGGCCCAGAAGTCGACCGAACCCTTACCTTTACCCATACGAACTTCGACGGGCTTGGAGGTCACGGGCACATCCGGGAAAATCCGGATCCAGACACGGCCCTGACGCTTCATGTGACGCGTCATGGCACGACGTGCCGCTTCGATCTGGCGCGCAGTCACCCGCTCGGGCTCCAGCGCCTTCAGGCCGAAGGTGCCGAAGTTGAGGTCGGAACCGCCCTTGGCCAGGCCCTTGATGGAGCCTTTGAACTGCTTGCGGAATTTAGTGCGTTTTGGTTGTAGCATCCGTCATTCCCCCTTAGCGACGACCGCCTGCACCGCGAGGTGCCGGGCCATCCTGAAGTTCCTGCGCCTTGCGATCCCGCGCGGCCGGATCATGTTCCATGATCTCGCCTTTGAAGATCCATGTCTTGATGCCGATGATGCCATAGGCCGTCATCGCTTCGACATGAGCGTAATCGATGTCCGCACGCAGTGTGTGGAGCGGCACGCGACCTTCACGGTACCATTCCGTCCGCGCGATTTCAGCACCACCCAGACGACCGGCGAGGTTGACCCGGATACCGAGTGCACCCATGCGCATGGCATTCTGAACGGCACGCTTCATTGCGCGACGGAAGGAAACCCGGCGCTCAAGCTGCTGGGCGATGCTTTCGCCGACCAGCTGTGCGTCCAGTTCCGGCTTGCGAACCTCGACGATGTTGAGGTGCAGATCGGATTTGGTCATCTTGGCGATCTTCTGGCGCAGACCTTCGATGTCCGCACCTTTCTTGCCGATGATGACGCCCGGGCGGGCCGTGTGAATCGTGACGCGGCACTTCTTGTGCGGGCGTTCGATGATCACGCGGGCCACGCCGGCCTGCTTGCACTCTTCCTTGATGAAGGACCGGATGGCCAGATCTTCGAGCAGAAGATCGCCGTAGTCCTTCGTGTCGGCATACCAGCGGCTGTCCCAGGTACGGTTGACCTGCAGGCGCATACCGATCGGATTTACTTTGTTACCCATCAGGCTTGCTCCTCGACTTGACGCACCTTGATCGTGATTTCGGAAAACGGCTTCACGATCTTGCCGAACCGGCCACGGGCGCGCGGACGACCACGCTTCATGATCAGGTTCTTGCCGACATAGGCTTCGGCGACGACCAGTTCGTCAACGTCCAGATTGTGGTTGTTCTCGGCGTTCGCGATTGCGGACTGAAGGCATTTCTTCACGTCCTGCGCGATCCGCTTCTTGGAGAAGGTCAGGTCCGTCAGGGCCTTGTCCACCTTCTTGCCACGGATCAATGCGGCGACGAGGTTCAGTTTCTGCGGGCTGGTACGAAGCATGCGCAGTTTCGCCATCGCTTCGTTATCGGCCACGCGGCGGGGATTCTTATCCTTGCTCATGGCTTATTTCCGCTTCGCTTTTTTGTCGGCGGCATGACCGTAATAGGTCCGGGTCGGCGAATACTCACCGAACTTCTGACCGATCATGTCTTCGCTGACGTTGACTGGGATATGCTTGTGACCGTTGTAGACGCCGAACGTCAGGCCCACGAACTGGGGCAGGATCGTCGAACGGCGCGACCAGATCTTGATCACTTCGCTGCGGCCGCTTTCGCGGGATGCTTCGGCCTTCTTGAGGACATAAGAGTCGACAAAAGGACCTTTCCATACTGAACGAGCCATTGATTAACGCCCCTTCTTCTTGGCGTGGCGCGAGCGGACGATGAGCTTGCTGGACGCTTTGTTCTTGTTACGGGTCTTGGCACCCTTCGTCGGCTTACCCCAAGGAGTAACCGGGTGACGACCACCGGATGTACGGCCTTCACCACCACCATGCGGGTGGTCGATCGGGTTCATGACCACACCACGCACCGAAGGACGGATGCCCTTGTGACGCATGCGGCCGGCCTTGCCGTAGTTCTGGTTCGAGTTGTCGGGGTTGCTGACGGCACCGACGGTGGCCATGCATTCCTGACGCACGAGGCGAAGCTCGCCCGAGCTGAGGCGGATCTGGGCGTAGCCGCCATCGCGACCGACGAACTGGGCATAGGTGCCCGCCGCCCGTGCGATCTGACCACCCTTGCCGGGCTTCATCTCGATGTTGTGGACGATCGTACCGATCGGCATGCCGGAGAACGGCATCGCGTTGCCCGGCTTGATATCGACCTTCTGGCCGGCGATGACCTTGTCACCCACCGCCAGGCGCTGCGGCGCGAGGATATAGGCCTGCTCGCCGTCTTCGTATTGAATGAGCGCGATGAACGCGGTCCGGTTCGGGTCATATTCGATCCGCGCGACTACAGCGGACATGTCCAGCTTGTTGCGCTTGAAATCGACGATGCGGTAGAGGCGCTTGGCTCCCCCACCCTTGCGACGCATTGTGATCCGTCCGGTGTTGTTCCGTCCGCCATTCTTGGTCAGACCCTCTGTGAGGGCTTTGACCGGGCGGCCTTTCCAAAGCTCCGAACGGTCGATCAGTACCAGCCCACGCTGGCCCGGCGTCGTCGGTTTGTACGACTTGAGTGCCATGTTGTCTGTCTTCCGTTTAGCTGACGACGAGGGCACGCCCCCGCCTATGGTATGAAGGGCCCCGAAGGTCCCCGTGATGGATGTCCTTGCGAACAAAGACAGAGCCCCGGACGAATCCGGGGCCTTGCCGATGGGGTCTGTTAGGGGGGATCGGGGAGAGGGTCAAGGCATCTTTAGAACCTTGTTCTTTAGAAGCTTGTCTAGACTCATTCTCAGTGGCATTCATACATAGA
>NZ_LWGH01000522.1:0-8112 GCF_001635395.1 Sulfitobacter sp. HI0129
GGTCTTGGCTGATGCGGTCACCGGTGTGCCAGCTCAAATCTGCGGCCTCCATCAGCGCAAGCCGATGCCGCCATCCTTCCGGTCCGCGCTTCAACCGGTCATCCAGCGCGCCGACGCGACCGGCCACACGGGCAAGACGCGCGGCCTGCCCGCCCTCTGCCTTCCGCCATTCGTCGAGGACCTCGGTTTCACGCGGTTCGGCCCGTGGTCCCGGCGGCAAATAGTCCGGCTCGTCGTCCATCGGACCGGGCAGAATCCACAGGTCGTCCTCAGACGCCTGTTCGACCTCCTCAGCATAAATGCCGAGCGCGTCGGATTCATCATACAATGCGGGGGTTCCAGGCCTCATATGCGCAAAATACAGCTATTTTGAGCTTTACCCAAGGGTTTTATCAGAGTGCGTTTGTACACCTTACATAGCACGCGCGCGCGATGGTCCGCGAGACCTCCCTGATCGCGCTCTGCGTATGGAAACCAAGGGCTTTCTGATGAACAGCGCCACAGAGCGCGCCCTTGCATTCATTTACAAACGGTCGTTTAATGACGCTATATGAAACTGCAAAAATATTGTTTTGATGCCCCTGATCGGTTATGCCCGCGTATCTACCGAGGATCAGACCCCCCTGCCCCAGTCGCAGGCCCTGAAATCTGCGGGTTGCGCCGAAATCTATGAAGAGCACGCCTCAGGCGGCAATCGCGCGCGGCCGGTGCTTGGGCGAGTGTTGGAACGCATCGGCAAAGGCGACACGCTGGTCGTCGTGCGGATTGACCGCCTCGCGCGATCCCTGTCGCATTTGCTGGAGGTGATCGAGCGGCTGGAGGCCAAGGGTGCGTTCTTTCGTTCCATTCAGGACCCGATCGACACCGGATCCCCGCAAGGCAAGTTCACGCTGCAGGTCTTGGGCGCTGCGGCCGAGTTCGAGCGCGCACTAATCCGGGAACGGACGAAGGCTGGCTTGGCCAGCGCACGCACAAAGGGCCGCGTGGGCGGAAACCCCGGACTGCGGGCCAAAGACCCTGCCGCTCTTCGCAAGGTGCGGTTGGCGCGACAGGACGGCTACATTGAGCGTCTGAACGAGACGGCACAGGACTGGGTGCCCCATGTGCGTCGGTTGCGCCCCGACTTGGCCTGGGAAGACGTGGTGCGCATCATCAACGGCCCCCTGCCCGAGGCGCGTCGCTGGACCCAAAGCCGTCTCTTGCGCGCCGTGAAGGCCTATGTCCGCGACGGCTTCCTGCCCGAAACAGTTTTAGCCCGCGCCGGCCGCCGCGAAACCGATGACCGCCTGCCCGCCATCGTCGCCGCCATCAAGGGCGCGGATCCCGGCATTAAGCTCCAAGCGATCTGCACCCGGCTGGAAGCGATGCGTGAGCGCACGCCCCGCGGGCGGACAAGCTGGCAGCCTTCGTCGGTGAAGATGCTGCTGGAGCGGGCCGAGAGGCTGGGGTTGCTCGACTGAGATCCCGGAGAATCGTCCATCCGATTCTGCCGACTGAATTCTCTACGCACTCACAATACATCTTGTGGTCACTTCGCAACTGGCAACGAGGTGTTGAAGTAAAGTGAGAGCGCAGTCGCCCAAGACGCTGATTTTTAACAGTTTACCGTCGACAGAAATGGGTGCCTTCAACGCCCTCAGGCCGCTCAACGGTTTGGTCTGGATTTATCCACAATATCTGTTAAGCTTTGCAAAACAATAAAGACTTGAGGGCAGTGATGAACGGGATACGGGCCTCCCAGAGATTTGAAGTCATGTCCAAGCGGCTTGGTAGTCGGTTGCGTGAACATGCGCAGGAAACCTTCCCACCGGACGCTCAGAAGGGCCTCCGCCGCTTCGCCATGAGGGAAGCGGCTGAACTTCTTCGCATTAATCAGAATACCTTCCGCCATCATGTGTCAAACCTCGAAGGCTTCCCCGAAGGTGTTCTGGAGGGCGGCAACCGCCGTAGCTTCTCTGCAGAGGAGATGGTCGAGGCACAACGCGTACTTCTCGAGACTGGAAGGATCAAGCCAGAAGAACACCCGCACAGAAGACCGGGAGAGGCTTGTCAGGTCTTGACGATCTTCAACCTGAAGGGTGGTTCGGCAAAGACGTCATCTGTTGCCCATGTAGGACAACTACTGGGTCTGCGCGGCTACCGTGTCTTGCTGATCGACCTCGACAGCCAGGCAAGTCTGACAAACCTGTTCGGGGTTACTCCCGAGCTCGATCCGGATATGCCGACTTCATACGATCTTATCCGATCCGACGATCCATTACCCGCAACAGAGATCATTCGCAAAACGAACTTTCCGACCGTGGATCTGATCCCGGCATCCATGGACATCATGGAGTACGAGTTTGAGGTCGCCCTGAGCTTCAGACACGGCGCCACCACGTTCCATAGCCGCATCCGGGAAGCGCTTGAGCCCGTCCTCAACCGATATGATGTGGTGATATTTGACACCCCACCGCAGCTGAACTTCTCGGTGATCTCTGCCCTCTTTGCATCGACCGGGGTCCTGATCCCACTCAACGCGTCGATGCTCGATGTCATGTCGCTGGCGAGCTTTCTGGGCATGGCGAGCAACCTAATGGGCGTCGTCGAGGCACACGCTCCGGAACATGGACTGAACTTCGTGCGAGTTCTGATCACACGCTACGAAAATACGGATGGTCCGCAGGTGCAGATTTCGTCTCTGCTTCGGACAGTCCTCGGGGATGCCGTGCTTTCTGCCGAGTTCCTGAAATCAACAGCCGTGGGTGATGCTGCGAACACCCAGCAGAGCATCTTCGAGGTCGAACCTCGCGACGTGAACCGCAGAACTTACGAGCGCGCGATCGAGTCCGTCTCGCGCGTGACCGACGAAGTCGAACGCGAAGTCCTGAAAGCATGGGGGCGTAGCCATGGCACGTAAGGTCTTCGGGGACTCACTCAAGAACGCGATGGGCAAAACGCCGCCTTCAGACGACGATCTGGATATGAAACGGACGAGCCCGACTGTAGCTCGCGCTCAAGCATCTGTGCTCGAAGAGGATAAACACGCCACGCGGCTGATCGACCCGACCGCCATACGGATGTCCGCGGTCATGGACCGCATCGATCCAAGCGATGGTCTGGATGAGCTTGTCTCGTCGATCCGCGAGCACGGTCAAAAGGTTCCAGTACTGGTTCGCCGAACCGAAGACGGTGCGCTTGAGATCGTCTATGGACGCCGTCGGCTTCTCGCTTGTCGCCAACTTGGTCAGAAAGTGCGCGCCACGGTCATGGAGATGACCGACGAGGAAGCTCTCATTGCCCAAGGCGTAGAGAATAATGCGCGCCAAGATCCATCATTCATCGAAAGGGCTCTGTTTGTCGCCGGGATCATTCGAGAACTTGGGAAAACCGACGAAACGCGCAAGAACGCTCAAACGATCGCGTATCGGGCACTTCAGATCGATGAATCGCTCGTCTCGCGGATGAACCGTATCGCTACGGGCATCCCGATGGAACTGATCCAGGCTATCGGACCTGCACACGGCGTTGGTCGACGGGTTTGGGAAAAGCTTTTCAGGCTGTGCGAGAAAGACGTCGCGAGAGCCCGAGAAGTTGCCGGCACAATCCCTCGCAACATACCGGCCCCCGACCGTCTCGAAGCGGCGGTCACCTTGCTGACAGCCACCAAACCATCGACGCAGAAGACGCACCCCAGTGAGCGCGTGAAGATCGGCCGAAAGGGCAACCGTATCACCATCGATGTGGACGCTGATCTTGTCCCTCGTGTTGAGGAGGCAGTCCGGAAGCTGGTCACGGAGCTTCTTGACCGCGGTCAAGACGGGCCAGAGTGACGACCCCCGTGTCTTGACCGCGGTCAAGACATCAAAAGCAACGAGCAGAAAACGAAAGGAGGACCGGCTAGAAAAAGAAAGACCCCCCGAAAGCGATGCTTCCGAAGGGCCTCAATCAGTCTCGACACCTGATTGATACCCCCAAAACGAATCGATTTCAACACCGCTCGCGGTGAACGGGGAAGCTTTTTCTTCCGAAACACCATGAGACATGCAAATGAAACAACAACCGCCCTGGCGGAACGGACGTCTCTACCCTGCCCTAACCCCTATGAGCTTCTGGGCCCAGTTCGCGTACTGAGGAAGGAGCTCGGCCTTACAACCAATGACCTCGCCGTTCTGACCGCGCTCATTAGCTTCCTACCCCGCAAAGAACGTGAGATTCAGGACAGCCAGCGACTTACGCTCACTGTCGTGTTCCCATCGAACGCTTCTCTATCAGAGCGCGCCAATGGACTCGATGAGAGAACAATTCGACGCAGCCTGGGACGCCTCTCAGCTGCTGAACTGATCGAGCGCAAGAATTCAGCAAATGGCAAACGCTTTCCGCTGCGGTATGGAGGCGTTATCAGAGATGCCTTCGGTATCGACCTGAAGCCCTTGATCCAGAGGTACGGCTCACTCGCGACACAAGCCTTGCAGCTCACCGAAGAACGCGAGCGCTTGCGCTCACTGAAGGCTGAGGCGTTGGCCCTACGTGCTTCGCTACTCCAACAGACACGCTTCGATGAAGCAAAGCTCTCTACCCTCAACATGATCAGAAATGTCCTGCGTCGAGCAACATTAACCGTTGATGCAGTGCTGAGCGTTATCTCAGAACTTAGGGCCCTCGGAGCCGATACCGACGCAAGCTACGGTGAACACCATGCCGCGGCAAACGCTGGTACCGCAGATAATTTACAAACTATCGAACACCGACCTGATACACCAGATTCCAACGATCTGCCCGCCACAAACGGTCAGAATGTCCGGCACATAGAGTCTATAAAAAAAGATATTAAAAAGATTGTTCCCACTACGGTCAATCACGGTGAACAAACCGCACAAACCAAACCCACGATGAACCGAGACCCAGCACGCATGGCATGGGAAGACTTCACCCACGTTGCGGGATTTTTCCCAGAACCGCCGCGCACGGGAGAAGCCCTCACCCGCATTCTATACGACCTCGGTCGATTGCTTAGAATAAGCCAAGACGAACTGCGGCATGGGATCCAGAAAGCTGGTGCAGGAAAACTGCTCCTCGTTTTCGACTACCTGATAGCAAGAGCAGACACGATCAAACACCCTGACGCTTATTTTGAAAGGGTTCTACGCACACAACTTGCTCCCACATGAACTTCTTGACCGCGGTCAAGAACCACCATGAGAGGGAAAGGAGTGTTGGTTTGAGGGTGACCGGAAGTGAGATCGGAAAAGTGGCTTCCGACGCTTGCCGTGGAGAATATCTGATGACCAAAACTGTCCAGAAAATCACCCTGTCCCCGTCCCGGGATATCCCTTTCGAAAAAATGATGTTGAGGCAGTCCAACGTGCGGCGCATCAAGGCCGGCGTGTCCGTCGAGGACATCGCTCGCCGCGGCCTCATGCAGAGCCTGAGCGTGCGGCCCGTGTTGGCTGACGATGGTACTAAAACCGGCAAGTTCGAGATTCTGACCGAGGACGATTCCCTTGCGGAAACATGCAGAGCGACGCGCTGCACCCGTTCGACCAGTCCTGCGCGTTTGTGTCCCTGCCTGACAAGGGTCAGACCGATGCTGCATGACCTCTTCCAGGGCGATGGCGACAGTTCGCTCGAGGACCTTGCCTTGTTCGATCGGCTGGTGACAGAAAAACTCAAGGCCCAGGCTGAGACGGTTGCGGTTGAGGTCTGGAAGTGGATCGAGGTCGCACTCGACCTGCCCTACGGCTACAGCCACGGCCTGAGGTCCTTGTCCGGCGATCCGGCACCTATGCCGGATGACGAAGCTACGGCCAATGCTAAGCTGCTCGAGGAAGAATACTCGAGTCAGGATGAAATCCCCGACGAGATCGACACGCGGCTTGGCGTGTCGGAAACAGAGGTGGAAGAGATCGAGACCCGGCCGTTGTTCTTCGACGCAAAGGAAATCGGACGGGAAGGGGCGTTCGTCACGTTCGACCGCTACGGCGCGCTGGTAGCCTATCGCGGCTACGACCACCTGACCTCGGACGAGTCCATTGAAGACGGCAACACCGCCTATGAGTACACCTACACTGAGACCGTGCGGCGGTTCGGATGACACATGGAAGGGCTCAACCCATCTCTTGCAGAATATCCAGAATGTATGTATATTCTGGACAAATGGAGACCCTGATCATGAATGAGCTTCCCGAGTTCAAGGCGGCCGACCTGACGCGGCACACAAGTGACCTGTTTGACGCGGCCATTCGCTCGCCGATCGCGATCACCAAACATCGCAAGCCGAAATTCGTGCTCATGAGCATGGATCAGTATCAGCAGCTCGCGCGGGGGGCCACTCAACAAGCTCATATGGTTGACGAGATGCCCGAGGGTCTCAAGGCGCTGATGATAGAAGGGCTCGAGCGGGACTTGACGCAGGCAGATGACTAAGCCGAGTGCTGGAGAGGTTTTCCGCTATCCGTTCCTGTGGAAACGCGAACAGATGGCGGGCGAGACCGAGGGCCGCAAGACGCGGCCTGTCTGTATCGCCGTCACTGTTGCCAAGTCCGATAGCGAGACCGTGGTGTTCATCCTGCCGATCACCACGCAGCCGCCCTTGCCCTCGCGCAAGTTCATCGAGGTGCCACAGATCGAGTCGCAGCGCGTGGGGTTGGAAACCCATGTTCGCAAATGGGTCATGCTGGACGAGATCAACACCGATATTCTGGAGCGGTCCTATGTCTGGGAGGACCGCACGCCCATCGGCACGTTCAGTTCAGTATTCACATCCAAAATCCAGTCCAGCCTGATCGCGCTTGCCAGGTCGGGTGGTGCATCCGTTGTCGATCGGCTGAAGTAGTATCGATCACCGCAGGGTCAGCCCAGCTTCACTTGTTCCCGTCGATCCACTTCGACATCAGCCCCTTGTCGCGGAAACACTCGTCCGGCACAGTGCGGCGTTTGATGCGGGCGAGGCGCTCGGCAAAAGCGACCTGCTTAGATGTCGGGCGGCTATCCTGCGCGCCCGGGGTCAGCTTGGCTTGTGCGTCGATCCAGGCGCTCAAGGAGCGCCGATCTTGCTGAACCTCCCACGGCAAAAGCGTCTGGTTGCGCAGGGCCAGTGAGCGCGCATAGGCAATCTGCTTGAGCGTCGCGGGCAGGGCGTAAGTGGTGCTTTCCATCGGGGATCTCCCTTCTTAGCGTGGTTCCTAAAATAGAACATAACAGGAACAAAATCAAGCCACCTGCGGAAATCATGGGGTTTGAGAGGAAGAGGAGGGCCGGGGAAGGTCAGGCCTTTGGGGTGCCCGAAAGAGGGTGTCCGGGCCTGACCCTGTTCCTCAGTGGGGTCTGCCATCGGAAAGTGCAAGATCCTAGGCTTTCATGAGCTTCGCATTCAACATTCTCCGGCATCAGTTCCCCAAAGAGTGAAAGTGTCCTTCGGGTTTTGTGACTGACGGATGAGGGCCTTTGGGGTCCCTCAGATGGGTCCGGGCCGGGTTCCGGTCTGCCATTTCTGATGAAGGACATTCCAATGCAAACAGGTTTCTTGCGCGTGTTGCGCGCGACCGCTGCCTCGTGGTGGCGACACAAGGAACTACGCCGAACCGGTCAGCTGGGGCAGGCACGGCGGCGCGAGCGGGAGACTGTCCTGCGTGATCTCGGGTATTTGAAGCAGGCCGCGTCATTGCCAAACGCGCATGTCATCTGCGGAGAGTGTCCGACCTTTTGTGTATGATTGATCCGGTTCATGCTTCACCAAAAGGAAGCATGCATGACCATCTCGAAAGAAATCCTGGACGAACTGCTTAAGGGCGTTGATCGCCCTGAGGACCTGCTCGGCGATGCCGGGCTGATGAAAGAGCTGAAGATCAAGCTCATGGAACGGATGCTGGGTGCTGAACTGACCGCGCATCTTGGCTATGAAGAGGGCGAAAGCGCGCCGCCGAGCCAACCCAACCGCCGCAACGGCACATCGACGAAAGTGCTGAAGGGGCAGGACGGGGAATTGCCGGTAGCGATCTCCCGTGACCGCGACAGCAGCTTCGAGCCGGAACTGGTGAAGAAGGGCCAGACCCGGATCGACGGTATGGATGACAAGATCATCGGGCTCTACGCCGCCGGTCTGACGGTGCGGGACATCCAGGCGCATCTGCT
>NZ_LWGH01000523.1:0-2177 GCF_001635395.1 Sulfitobacter sp. HI0129
CTAGAAGAAACCCAGCAAAATCACGTGGCGAAGATGGTGCATTAGACTAGGGCGCGTCCAGACGTCCGTTTTTGGGAAGCTGTGCAGCGGCAATGCGAGCACTGATCAAGGTCTGCTCAGGGCCGGTTGCCACAGGTCCCCATGCAACCCTTCGGTATCTTCTGCGATTAGTACAGACAGGTTTGCACTCTACACCCCGACCATCCTGCTCATCACCCACAACACCCAACCACACACTGCGCAACAAAAGGGGGCGGACGAACCGCCCCCCTCAAAGTCATGCGACCTTCACGATGGCCTTGCCGAAGTTGCCGCCCGTCAGCAGGTCGATGAAAGCCTGCGGCGCGTTTTCCAGCCCCTCGGTGATGTCTTCCTTCACGGCGATGCGCCCGTCGGCGACCTGCGGGGCGACCTCCTGCAGGAACTCCGGGAACCGCTTCCAGTGGTTCGAGATGATGAAGCCGTTCACGCTGAGGAAATTGACGAGGATCGTGCGCCACAGCTTGGGCGCGGTCAGCGCCTCCTCGGCGGCACCGGCGCCCAGCCCGCCCGCGTTGTACCACGCGATCATGCCGCAGATCGGGATGCGCCCGTGGGGGTTCATCAGCGGCATCACCGCTTCAAGAACCTTGCCGCCCACGTTCTCATAGTAGATGTCGATCCCGTCGGGGCAGGCCTCCTTCAGCGCGGCCCGCAGCGATTTCGCGTCGTCATAGGCGCGGTGATCGAGGCATTCGTCAAAGCCGAACTCCGATTTGGCCAATGCGCATTTGTCCGCCCCGCCGGCGATGCCCACGGCCCGCAGGCCCATGGATTTCGCAAGCTGGCCCACCATGGACCCCACCGGCCCGGTCGCGGCGGCCACCACCAGCGTTTCGCCCTTCTTTGGGCGGCCATATTCATTGAGCCCGAACCAGCCGGTGAACCCGGGCATTCCCAAAACCCCCAGCGAGGTGGTGATGGGCGCCTGATCCGGGTCCACCTTGCGGCACATCTGCGCCTGCGCCACGCCATGGGTCGCCCAGCCGAACATGCCGAAAGCATAATCGCCCGGTTTGAAATCGGGGCTGTTGGAGGCGATGACCTCGCCCACCGATCCGCCTTCCATCAGCCCGCCCACCGGCACCGGCTGGGCATAGGATTTCGCATCGTCCATCCGCCCGCGCATATAGGGATCGAGCGACATGTAATGGACCTTCACGAGGATCTCGCCCTCACCCGGGGTGGGGATGTCCCCCGTCTCAAGGCGGAAGTTCTCCTGCGTGGGCGTGCCATCCGGGCGGGAGGCCAGGACGATCTTCTGCATCTGTTCACTCATGGGGGGTTCCTTTCGGTCGGAAAACTGTAATCGCGCCCAGCGTAACAGCCGCCCGGAGGCCCCGACAGGAACAACCGGAATGACGTAGGGTCAGAGGATGCTGGGCTCCTCCCCGCCCGCCCCCTTGGCAATCCGGTCCGCCTTGCCTATACGCAGCGCCTGATCCCATGACAGGTGCGAAAAATGGTTGGCAGTGCAAATCTCAACATCATGATCAAGGCCGCGCGCAAGGCGGGCCGGTCGCTGGTCAAGGATTTCCGCGAGGTCGAGAACCTTCAGGTATCGGTCAAGGGCGCGGGCGATTTCGTCAGCCGGGCGGACCTCAACGCCGAAAAAGTGCTCAAGACCGAACTGATGGGCGCGCGCCCCACCTATGGCTGGCTGGCCGAGGAAGGCGGCGAGGAAGAGGGGCAGGACCCAACCCGCCGCTGGATCGTCGATCCGCTGGACGGCACGACGAACTTTTTGCACGGGCTGCCGCACTGGGCCATCTCCATCGCACTGGAGCACAAGGGCCAGATCGTTGCGGGCGTCGTCTTCGACCCCGCCAAGGACGAGATGTTCTTTGCCGAAAAGGGCGCGGGCGCCTGGATGAACGAAAGCCGCCTGCGGGTGTCGGGCCGCCAGAAGATGATCGAATCGATCTTTGCCACGGGCCTGCCGTTCGGGGGCCGCAGCGACCTGCCGGAAACACTGAAGGATCTGGGCCGTCTTCTGCCGGTCTGTGCCGGGGTGCGCCGCTGGGGGTCCGCCGCGCTCGACCTCGCCTATGTGGCGGCGGGGCGGTATGACGGCTTTTGGGAACGCCGGTTGCAGCCCTGGGATCTGGCCGCCGGCATGGTCATCGTGAAAGAGGCCG
>NZ_LWGH01000524.1:0-332 GCF_001635395.1 Sulfitobacter sp. HI0129
TCGCCCAGCCGAACATGCCGAAAGCATAATCGCCCGGTTTGAAATCGGGGCTGTTGGAGGCGATGACCTCGCCCACCGATCCGCCTTCCATCAGCCCGCCCACCGGCACCGGCTGGGCATAGGATTTCGCATCGTCCATCCGCCCGCGCATATAGGGATCGAGCGACATGTAATGGACCTTCACGAGGATCTCGCCCTCACCCGGGGTGGGGATGTCCCCCGTCTCAAGGCGGAAGTTCTCCTGCGTGGGCGTGCCATCCGGGCGGGAGGCCAGGACGATCTTCTGCATCTGTTCACTCATGGGGGGTTCCTTTCGGTCGGAAAACTGTAAT
>NZ_LWGH01000525.1:0-4844 GCF_001635395.1 Sulfitobacter sp. HI0129
GATCGATGGGGGTCTCACTCGGCTCAATGGCGTCGCGCTCCTGGCTCAGCCACCGCGTCAGCGTCGATAACCCGATACGCAAATCTTCCGCGATCTCCCGCCGCGTCCTGCCGCTCGTCAATGCCAGCCGAACTGCTTCACGCCGAAACTCCGGCGTCGGCCTGTTTCCGTTTTCCATAGAACACCTCCTGGTTCCTCAGTTGGTGCTCTCCACTTTTGAAGGGCAAGTCCAACCGTCTCGCCTTCTATCAGCGTCTCCGCCACGATCCGAGCCTTCAACTCCCGCGGCCAATTCCGCTTGCCGTCCGCACGGCGAGGCGCACTTGCCAGAAACTCGCTTATAGCTCCCATCGAGAAACTCCCCACTAATCAAAGAAGCCTCTGAATCGCAGATCAAGCGTCATGCCGTAAGTGTGGGAGTGGCGCACCGCTTACCACGCAATTCTCCGGGGCAACCGCGCTCTGGCTGCAGACGATGGTGGACCTCACTGCGGGCGATACCGTCGAGCTGCAGGGGTTTTTTCGAGTTGCGGACGGCTATTTCACTGCTGACCAAACGTCCTTCTGGGGGTCAAGAGTGGGCTCACTTCTGGCATCCAGTTCATTTCGACTGACTTGGTGGGTATCGACTCAAATCGAACCCCAAGCGCAAATGACGGAGACGTCGTGCTGGTGGGCATTTTTTTGACGCTTGGCTTAGCCCTTCACCGCGCGCAAGAGCTCAAGACGCGTCAGTCTTCGCCAAACAAGTCCCTGGTGTAGACTTTGTGACGTATTTCTTCGATTTCGTCGGTTAGACGGTTTGCAACAACGACGTCGGCGTTTTGTGTGAACTTCTCCAAATCTCGGATTACTTTTGGTCCAAAGAAAATCTCGTCTTTCAGCATGGGCTCAAAGACGATCACTTCGATGCCTTTGGCTTTGATGCGCTTCATGATCCCTTGAATCGACGATTGCCGAAAGTTGTCGGACCCGGCTTTCATCACCAGCCGATAGACGCCTACCACCTTTGGCTGCTTGGCGACAATTTGATCGGCTAGGAAGTCTTTCCGGGTACGGTTGGCATCCACAATAGCAGAAATTAGATTTTGTGGCACGGCCGTGTAATTAGCCAAGAGTTGCTTTGTATCCTTTGGTAGACAATAGCTGCCATAGCCAAAGGACGGGTTGTTGTAGTGAGTGCCAATGCGCGGATCGAGCCCCACACCTTCGATTATTTGCCGTGAGTCGAGCCCATTGGCAATGGCATAGCTGTCGAGCTCGTTGAAGAAGGCGACCCGCATGGCAAGGTAGGTATTGGCGAAAAGCTTGATCGCCTCGGCCTCGTAGCTTTCAGTAAACAAGACGGGAACGTCTTGCTTCTCAGCTGCTTCAGTCAATAAGTTAGCAAACGCGAGACCGCGGTCCGACATGTCGCCCACGATGATGCGACTAGGATGTAGATTGTCGTAAAGTGCGCGGCCTTCGCGCAAGAATTCAGGACTGAATAGAATATTTGGATTGCCAGTGCGGTCCCGCAAGCTCTGCGTGAAGCCCACTGGAATGGTAGACTTGATCACGACTGTAGCGTCGGGTGCCACCGTCGAGACGATCTGCGTCACGCTCTTTACAGAAGACGTGTCAAAGAAATCCGTTTTGGGATTATAGTCCGTGGGAGTCGCGATGATGACAATCTCGGCACCACTTAAGGCGGCTTCCAGGTCTGTCGTGGCGTTCAAGTGTATTGGGCGCGTCGAGAGGAACTCCTCAAGCTCGGAATCGGCAATTGGGCACTGTTTGGCGTTCACCATGGCCACTCGCTCTGCGGAAAGGTCAACTGCAGTGACTCTATGGTTTTGCGCCAGCAGAGCGGCATTGGACAAGCCGACGTTGCCGATGCCCACAACTACGATGTTCTTTTGATTTTGTGCGCTCATCCCTTCGCCCCTTGCCCGGGGGCGTAGACATCCTCGTATCGGATGATGTCGTCCTCGCCGAGATAACTGCCAGTTTGCACCTCGATCAGCGTCAACGGGACTTTGCCGGGATTTTCCATGCGGTGCACAGCGCCGAGGGGGATGTAGACGCTTTGGTTTTCGGTGATGAGCTTTACCCCTTCATCGACCGTCACCTTGGCGGTGCCCTCCACGACAATCCAATGCTCGGCGCGGTGGTGGTGGCTTTGGAGGCTAGGCTACCGACTCATAAACCCGCAACCAGATGCGTGTTGCGGCGAGTTTGATGAGAGCGAGAAAGTTGGCGTCGTGTTTCTCGTATCGTGTTGCGATGGCCCTGTAGTGCTTGAGTTTTGAGAAGAAGCGTTCGATCCTATTGCGGCGTCGGTAAGCGTGCCGATCCAGCGGTGGTGGTGTGCTGCGTCGCGGGATTGGCTTGATGACGGCTCTTGCGCCGACAGCGGCGAGGCGTTCGCGCAGTCGGTTGCTGTCGTAGGCGGCGTCGGCGAGCAGGGTTTGCCCCGCCCCGACCGTGTCCAGCATGTCATCCGCCGAGCGTCCGTCGTGCGCCTGTCCGGCGGTCAGCTTCAGCGTGATCGGCAGGCCGCGCGCGTCGGAGACTGCGTGGATCTTGGTGGTCAGACCGCCCCGTGAGCGCCCCAGGCAGACGGCTCGAAGGTCAGCCAGACCGGCGGTGCCGGCGGTCTGCGCGCCCCCTTTTTGCGTTGGCCCCGTGCTGGTGAACGCGGATCGAGGAACTGTCCACCGACTGTTCCGAACCTTCGTAGGCCGCTGACACCGCATCGAATATCCGGTCCCACACACCCAGCTTCGCCCAGCGGACAAACCGATTGTAGCAGGTCGTGTAGGGTCCATAACGTTCCGGGATGTCGGCCCAGGGCGATCCGGTTCTCAGCCGCCAGTAGATGCCGTTCAGCACCCGCCGGTCATCCACCCGCGGCACACCACGCGGCTTGTTCAGCAGAAGCGGTTCGATGATCGACCATTCGAAGTCTGTCAATTCGTAGCGACGTTGCATCTTGCTGCTCTCCTCTCTCACAGAAGTGAATCAGCAATCCCGAAACCGCGCTAGTCATTTATGAGTGCGTGACCTAGAGGGGCGCACCCGGATGTACAACGATACGTTTGACCTGAAAACGTGGCCCGATGACGAGGCTCTCGTACCAGCCCCAGGGTCGGTAGTCGCGTGGCAGAGCCGTAGCTTGCGATACACCTTGGGCTTTCAGTGCGGCAACTGCGTCTTTGACATCTTGAGCGCGGTCCTTATGTGCGACCAGCACCGCATCAGGCATGGCAACCGCGACAATGTCGGTCAATCCGATCCCTACAAGCTGTTGTGCGCCGGTGGTGGCTTGCAACAGAGTGGAATCGCAATCGAGCGCAGTCGCCGGTCCGGTCGTGACGACGGCTTTCTCATCAGCATCGCCTTCACGCCAGACCGCTTGCCAATCGCCCAGGTCTGACCAAGCGCCGCCATAAGGAACGACGGTTAGATTGCCCGCGCGCTCCATCACGGCGTAATCAATGGAGATATCGGGCAATTTATCCCAAGGCTCTGCCTTTAGTCGGGTGAAGGACAGGTCCTTTTCGGCGCCATCGACCGCAGCCCGACGGGCCGAAAGAACCTCTGGCGCGTGCTCGGCGAATGCGTCCAGGATCGCCGTGCTTGTAAAGAGGAAGATCCCCGCGTTCCAAAGGTGCAAGCCACCTTTCAAGAGTGTGTCGGCCTTCGCCTGGTCGGGCTTTTCAACAAAGCTCTTGAGGGGCTGGGGCGCTAGGATGCGGACTCATAATGTCTGACCCAGAGGCGTGAGCAGGCGATAAGGACCGCGGCAAGATAGTCTCGGGCGGTTTTTTCGTATCGGGTGGCGATCTTGCGGAAGTGTTTGAGCTTGTGGAAGAACTACTCGACCAAGTTGCGCTGGCGGTAGAGCGCGGGATCGACCGAGCGCTGAACTTTCCGGTCTCGTTGCGTTGGGATGTGGCCCCGCCCGCCGCGCGCCGCGATCAGCTCGAGGATCGCGCGGGCGTCATATCCCCGGTCCGCGACGACATCTCCGGGGGCGGGATGAGCGGCAAGCAGGTCAGCGACCGCCGCCTTGTCCGATGCCTGCCCGGGCGACAGCGTGATCGCCAGCGGCAGTCCGCGATGATCCACCATCGCGTTGATCTTGGTGCTCAGTCCGCCACGAGAGCGGCCAAGGGTGTGATCGGCCCCCCTTTTTTGGCCGCCGCCTGCTGGTGTGCCCGGATGATCGAGGAGTCGATGAACTGCATGCTGTCGGGGGATTTTTCTGCCAGCGTTTCAAAGATCTGGACCCAGACGCCCGCTTTCGCCCACCTGTTGAACCGGTTGTAGACGGTCGTGTAGGGGCCATACCTCTCCGGCAGGTCGCGCCACGGCGACCCGGTTCGCAGCACCCAGAAGATGCCATTCAGAACCCGCCGGTCATCCACCCGCGCCACACCCCTTGGCTTGTTGGGCAACAGCGGCTGGATCAGCCCCCACTCGCCATCCGTCAGATCAAAACGCGCCATCACTACCTCCTGTCCCGGAATCAGTGAATCACGGACGCAGCGCGAAGGGAATCCTGTTAATGGGTACGCATCCTAGGAGCGAAGTCTGCGTCGGGTGCCTCGATGAGCTCAAGCCAGCCATAGCCTGTTTCGGGGCGGTCGGGGCGGATGCCGAAGGTGACAAGTTGACCGGCGGAGGCGGCAGGTGCGGCGGCCTGAACAGCGTCGCGGAAACGGGCGGCGTCGGGGATTACATGGTCCGATGGCGCCACCAGCATCAGCGAACCCGGCGCACGGGCCTCTAGTGCCAGGGCGGCAGAGCAGATCGCGGCGGCGGTGTTTTTTGCGGAAGGCTCGATCAGGATGTCGACA
>NZ_LWGH01000526.1:0-2247 GCF_001635395.1 Sulfitobacter sp. HI0129
GTATAGCGCGGCGGTTCCGCCCAGCCTTCCCAGACCGGCCCCTCCGCAAGGGTACCTGCCCCGCCCGGCGCCATCCCCGCGACGGTGCCCACCCGCCAGACGGACCCGAAGACAAGCGCCACCATGAAGGCCAGCACCGCCACATAGCGCAGCGCATAGGGGTCGCGGCGCGCGACCCGCAGATCGGCGGGAACGGGCCGCGCGGTCGCGGTACGTTCGGCCATGCGCTGCTTGTGCGCGCGCCAGACGGCCATGGAGGCCGGATCGGCCTGACCGATGGCCGCGTCATCCAGCAGGGCACGGATCGGGCGACCGGGCAGGCTCGCGTCCAGCCGTTCCAGCGCCTCTTCCCGGCTGGGCAGTCGCAGGCGCAGCACCGCAAAGGCCAGCGCCCCCAGAACACCTAGCGCGGCAAGGGCCATGCCCAGCCAGACCACTTCCAGCGGCAGGCTTTCATGCAGCCCCAGCATCAGCGCCGCCAGCACCAGCAAAAGAACGGTCATCAGCGGCCAGAGCGTCTGAACCGCGCGCTCCGCCGCCATGCCGAGGCGTGTCAGCCGCAGGGGCCTGCGCAGCGCATCCATGCTGCGCCGCATGTCGTTCGGGGTGAATGTCGCCATCGGGGCCTCCGGTGGCCGCACGGCATCATGCCGTCAGAGCCATTCGGGGATGGTATCGCGATTTATCATATCGTCAAAGGTGGGACGCGGGCGGATAACCGCGAATTGATCCCCTTTCACCATCACTTCGGGGATCAGGGGGCGCGAATTATACTCGCTCGCCATCACGGCACCGTAGGCACCGGCACTGCGAAACGCCACCAGATCGCCTGCAGACAGGGGCGGCATCATGCGCTGGCGGGCAAAGGTATCGCCGGTCTCACAGACCGGGCCGACAATGTCATAGGGCTGCTGCGCCACGCCTGCCTCCGGCTCCACCACGGGCACGATGTCATGGTAGGCGTCGTACATCGCGGGGCGGATCAGATCGTTCATAGCGCCGTCAAGGATCAGGAAATCGCGCCCCTCGCCCGACTTGAGGTAGATCACCTCGCTCACCATCAGGCCCGCGTTACCGGCGATCAGGCGGCCCGGCTCGATCTCGATCTCGCAATCAAGGTGCCCGAGCGTACGCTGGACCATGGCGCCATAGTCGGTGGGCAGGGGCGGGGCGGCATTGGACCGCTCATAGGGGATGCCCAGCCCCCCGCCGAGATCGAGCCTGCGGATATCGTGCCCGTCTTCGCGCAGCAGAACGGTAAGGTCGGCGACCTTGGCATAGGCCTGTTCGAACGGGGCCAGATCGGTCAACTGGCTGCCGATATGAACGTCGATGCCGATGACCTGAAGACCGGGCATGGCGGCGGCGCGGGCATAGACCTCCCGCGCGCGGGCGATGGGGATGCCGAACTTGTTTTCCGACTTGCCGGTCGCGATCTTGGCATGGGTCTTCGCGTCGACGTCCGGGTTGATGCGGATCGTCACCGGCGCGACCTTGCCCAGGCTGCGCGCCACGGCGTCCAGCATCTCCAGCTCCGGCTCGCTTTCGACGTTGAACTGGCGGATGCCGCCTTCAAGCGCCTGAGTAATCTCCTGCTTGGTCTTGCCCACGCCGGAAAAGACGATGCGCTCGCCGGGGACGCCGGCGGCACGGGCGCGCAGGTATTCGCCGCCCGATACCACGTCCATGCCCGCGCCGGCCTGCGCCAGCGTGCGCAGCACTGCCTGATTGGAATTGGCCTTCATCGCATAACAGACGAGGTGATCCATCCCCGCGAGGGCCGCATCGAACAGGCCGTAATGGCGCAGGAGCGTCGCGGTGGAATAGACGTAGAAGGGCGTGCCCACGGCCCGCGCGATATCGGCTACGGGAACGTCTTCGGCATGCAGCATGCCATCGCGATAAAGAAAGTGATCCATGCGCGGCACTTACGCAAAAGCGCCGCCCAGATCAATCGTCAGACGACGGGGCGGCTGCGCAGGAAGAGATAAAGCGGCAGGCCGAAGCTGACGCCGACCAGATAGGTCGCGGGGATGGCCAGTAGCGCCTCCCAGTTCCGCCGCACCGCAACCTCGGCGAAAATCCACAGGGTGAGCGCGATCGCGGCAATGGTCAGGTCCCAGACAAGGCCGCTGGTCGCGGCATTGGCGTGCCATGCTTCGATCATCGGGGCCAGCGCGAAGCCTTCGGCGCGGAACCACTGTATGAAATACCACATGGGGTGGATCGCGCCCCAGATCGCGAGGG
>NZ_LWGH01000527.1:0-5294 GCF_001635395.1 Sulfitobacter sp. HI0129
CTATTCAGAACGCTCGCGGTGGCAGGGGCCTTGTCGGCCGGTACTGTCGCGATGGCGCAGGAAAAATTCATCACCATCGGTACGGGCGGTCAGACCGGCGTCTACTTCGTCGTCGGTCAGTCAATCTGCCGCCTCGTCAACCGTGAATCCGACGAGCATGGTCTCAAGTGCACGGCGCCTTCCACGGGCGGCTCCATCGCGAACATCAACGCGATCAAGGCCGGTGACATGGATATGGGCGTGGCCCAGTCTGACTGGCAGTTCCACGCCTACAACGGCACATCCCAGTTCGAGGGTGACAAGTTCGACAATCTGCGCGCGGTCTTCTCCGTCCATGGTGAGCCGTTCAACGTGATCGCCCGCGCCGACAGCGGCATCGAATCTTTCGATGACCTCAAGGGCAAGCGCGTGAACATCGGCAACCCCGGTTCCGGTCAGCGCGCGACCATGGAAGTCGTGATGGACGCCAAAGGCTGGACGCTTGACGATTTCGCACTGGCATCCGAGCTCAAGCCGGCCGAGCAGGCCGCCGCACTGGGTGACAACAAGGTTGACGCGATCATCTACACCGTGGGCCACCCCAATGGCTCCATCCAGGAAGCTGTATCGACCGTCGACGCCAAGCTCGTGCCGGTCGAAGGTGAAGCGATTCAGGGCCTGATCGACAACAACCCCTATTATGCCGCCGCGACCATTCCGGGTGGCATGTACAAGGGTACCGATGAAGACGTGAACACCTTTGGCGTCAAGGCGACATTCGTCACCTCCGCCGATGTTGACGATGAAGTCGTCTATCAGGTGGTCAAGGCGGTCTTCGACAACTTCGACCGGTTCAAGCGTCTGCATCCTGCATTCGAGAACCTGACCGAGGAAGAGATGATCTCCGGCGGGCTCTCCGCGCCGCTGCACCCCGGTGCCGAGAAGTACTACAAGGAACGCGGCTGGATGTAATCCGGCTTCCAGCAAGCGGAATGGTGGCGGTAAACCCGCCGCCATTCGACATTACCCGACCAAGAAAAAGAACGTACCGGCCTTAAAAAAGAGCCGGACGACAGGGGGAAGATGAATGGCGCAGAAGGACAAAGACGACGAAAAGTATCAGCAGCAGGCTGCGCTCGTTGAAATGGAAGCCACCGGTGATCGTGGGGGTCTCAGCCAGCAGGAGCTGGATGAGCTGGTCGCGTCTTCGGATACGGGCGGTCGCAGTGTCGCCGGGCCGATTGGCCTTTTGCTCATGCTCGTCGCGCTGGGTTGGTCGCTCTTCCAGCTCTACATCGCTTCGCCCTTCGGTCTTTTCAACGACACACTCGCCCGGTCCATTCACCTCGGCTTTGCCATATTCCTGGGCATCCTTGCCTTTCCCGCCGCGCGCACGAAATTCCAGCTCGGCCTCGGTATCATCGTGCCGCTGGCGCTCGCCGGGCTTTTCATGGTCGCGGCAAAGGACAGCGTTTCGATCTGGTGGATTCCCCTGCCGGCTATCTTCGTGGCGGCCACGGTCATCCTGGGATCACCGAAAGACCGCATCCCGCTGTGGGAATGGGCTTTGGCCATCGTCGGATCGCTCGCGGCGCTTTATCTTTTCATTTTCTACCGGGACATCGCTGACCGGGTCGGGGCACCGATCCTGCAGGACTATGTCGTCGCGGTCTTCGGTATCCTGATCCTGCTCGAAGCGACGCGCCGCGCGCTTGGCCCCGCCCTGATGATCGTGGCGTCGGTCTTTCTGCTCTATACGGTGCTGGGGCCGCAGATGCCGGGCATTATCGCGCACAAGGGTAACAGCCTGTCCGAGATCGTGAACCACCAGTGGATCACGACCGAAGGTGTCTTCGGCATCGCGCTGGGCGTTTCGACCAGCTTCGTCTTTTTGTTCGTTCTCTTCGGATCGCTGCTCGACCGGGCGGGCGCGGGCAATTATTTCATTCAGGTCGCCTTCAGCCTCATGGGCCACATGAAGGGCGGACCGGCCAAGGCGGCGGTCGTGTCTTCAGCCATGACGGGGCTGATTTCCGGCTCCTCCATCGCCAACGTGGTGACCACGGGGACTTTCACTATCCCGCTGATGAAGAAGGTGGGGTTCAACTCCGAAAAGGCCGGCGCGGTCGAGGTCGCATCCTCGGTCAACGGTCAGATCATGCCCCCCGTCATGGGGGCGGCGGCCTTCCTGATGGTGGAATACGTCGGCATTCCCTATTTCGACGTGGTGAAGCACGCGTTTCTGCCTGCGGTCATCTCCTACATCGCGCTGGTCTATATCGTGCACCTCGAAGCGTTGAAGGCCGGTATGGAAGGCCTCCCCCGCCCGGTGGAGCCGAAGCCCTGGGTTGCATGGCTGCTGTCCATCGCCTTCACCGTGGCCGCCATCTGCGCGCTGTCCTTCGCCGTCTATTACCTGATGGGCTGGATCAGGCCCGCCTTTCCGGAAACGGCGGGATATATCATCTTTGTCTTCCTCACGCTGGTGTATGCCGGGCTGCTCTATGTCGCCTCGAAGGAAGCGCCGCTGAAGCTCGATGATCCCAATGCGCCGGTAACAAAGCTGCCGCTGCCCGGGCCGACCGTACGGTCGGGTCTGCATTTCATCCTGCCCGTGGTGGTGCTGGTCTGGGCCCTGATGGTGGACCGCCTGTCGCCCGGCCTCTCGGCCTTCTGGGCCTCTGCCTACATGATCTTCATCCTGCTGACCCAGCGCCCGCTCATGGCGATCTTCCGGGGCGAGAGCAGGCTCGCCCATGACATCAAGAACGGTTTCCTCGATCTGATCGACGGTCTGGTAACCGGAGCGCGCAACATGATCGGTATCGGTATCGCGACCGCAACGGCAGGCATCATCGTCGGTGTTGTCAGCCAGACGGGCGTCGGTTCGGCGCTGGCGGACGTTGTCGAAGTGCTGTCGGGCGGCAATATCCTTGCCATTCTGCTGCTGACAGCGGTGCTGTCACTGATCCTCGGGATGGGGCTGCCGACCACGGCGAACTATATCGTGGTTTCGGCGCTGCTTGCGCCGGTCATCGTGACATTGGGTCAGCAGAACGGGTTGATCGTGCCGCTGATCGCCGTGCATCTCTTTGTTTTCTACTTCGGCATCATGGCGGATGTGACGCCACCCGTGGGCCTCGCCTCTTTCGCCGCTGCTGCGGTTTCTGGGGGAGATCCCATCCGGACCGGGGTCGTCGCGTTCTTCTATTCGCTGCGTACGGCGGCGCTGCCCTTCCTGTTCATCTTCAACACCGAGCTTCTGCTCATCGGTGTGGGCTGGGGGCAGGGCATCTTTGTCTTCATCGTGGCAACGATCGCGATGCTGCTTTTCGCGGCCGCAACACAGGGCTGGTTCTTTGCCAAGAACCGCTTCTATGAAACGATCGCACTGCTGCTGATCGCCTTTACCCTGTTCCGCCCCGGTTTCTGGATGGACATGGTATCGCCGCCCTACAGCGAAGAAGCGCCGAGCGAGATCGTGCAGGCCGCGGCGGACACTCCGGCGGGCGAGAAGCTGCGACTGAGGGTCGCAGGCCTCAATGATCTGGGCGACCCGATCGAATTCGTGGCGCTGGTACCCATCGGCGAAGGCGCGACCGGCGAAGAAAAGCTGGAAGCCGCGGGGCTTTTGTTCCGGCAGGATGGCGATGCCATGATCGTGGACGATGTGGCCTATGATTCACCCGCTCAGGCGGCAGGACTGGATTGGGATCAAGAGGTTCTGCGGGTGCTCAAGCCCGTCAGCCAGCCCAGCAAATACTGGATGTTCATCCCCGCGCTGCTGCTTCTGGCGCTGGTCATCTTCCTGCAGAGGGGACGCGCGGCGCGCGGGGCCCGGCGGGCTGCGACGGCCTGATATCATAGCTGTGTTTTTCGCATACGGGCCATGCGTGGGCCGGACAGGTCGTGTGGAAGTCACCTGTTTCACATCCCTTCGGATAGGCGTAAGGGACGTGCCAGCCGGTGCGCGGGATCGGAATTCTCCGAGTTTCTCCGCCGCCGCATTCGCACGGAGTGAACAGTTATGACCCCTTTTGCAATCGCCGGCGTACAGATGTACGTGAATGCCCTGCAGTCGAACGTCGATGGCATGATCCAGCGCCTCGATATCCTGATGGCGCGTTTCCCATGGACGCAGATGGTCCTTTTTTCCGAACTGGCGCCTTTCGGTCCTTTGGATAAATTCGCACTGCCCCCCGAGAATGAAACGATCGAACGGTTTCAGGAAGCCGCGCGCAAGCACCGTGTCTGGCTGATCCCCGGTTCGATGTTCCTGAAGCATCCCGAAGACGGGCGCATCTACAACACCTCGGTGGTGATCAACCCCGAAGGCGAAGTGATCCGCCGCTATGCCAAGATGTTCCCGTTCCGGCCCTACGAGGAGGGCGTGGCCGCAGGAACCGAGTTCTGCGTTTTCGACGTGCCTGACGTCGGGCGGTTCGGCCTGTCCATCTGCTATGACATCTGGTTCCCCGAAACGACCCGCCAGTTGACCGCTCAGGGTGTCGAGGTGCTGTTGCATCCCGTGCTCACCGGCACGACCGACCGCGACGCAGAGCTGGCGATTGCCCGTGCGACCGCCGCGCAGTTCCAGTGCTATATCTTCGACGTGAACGGCCTTGGCGCAGGGGGCACCGGCAAGTCCTGTGTCGTCGATCCGACGTCCATGGTGCTGCACCAGTCCGCGGGGCAAGAGGACATGTTCCCGATCGAGGTCGATCTGTCCATGGTCCGCCGCCAGCGCGAGACCGGCATGAAGGGTCTGGGGCAGGTCCTGAAATCCTTCCGGGATCGCCCGATCGATTTTTCGGTCTATGATCGTAACAGCGGTGCGGATGCATTTCTCAAGACGCTGGGGCCGCTTGCCGTGCCCCATCAGGGTACCCGCGCCGGTCTGCATGTCGACGTTCCGGCCCAGTCCGTGCCCGAGGCGCCTGTGTTCAAGGGTGCCGAAGCGCTGCCCCAGCCGGGCGCGCACGCCTATACCGTCGAACCCATGCCGAACCCCTCGGCCGGTACGGCGAGCCAACCGGCAGCCGAACCTGCCGCCACGCCAACAGCCGAAGCCCAAGAGGGCGCGGCCATTCCAAACCCCCCGGCAAAACCCGGTGTCTTCACCGGGGCGGGAGAATCATCAAGCGGCTAGACCGGTCTGAACGCGCGCGGCTTCCTGCCGCGCTGTGGAATGCATTGGTCGACGCCGCGCAGCGGAGATTGACTGATGCATTCCATGAACGAATATTCATCCGCAATACAACTGCGGTCCGATCGCTGGAGCGCGATGCGCGGCGCCACGGCCGCGCTGGCCCGCC
>NZ_LWGH01000528.1:0-3816 GCF_001635395.1 Sulfitobacter sp. HI0129
CCCTTATGGGATTGCCACCGCGAACAAGGCGCGCGCCACCCTCTCTGCCTACCGTAAAGCAATGGGGGATGCGGCATGAGCGATACAGCAGTCAGCAGGCACCCCACCCCGCGCGAGATACGCGAACAGATCGAACGCAAGTTTGCCGAGGACTTTCGCGCCCATCCCATCGGGGGAGATGAGCCATTCATCCCCACGCGCGCACTCACGCTGATGCGCGAGACCATTTCCGAAGCATGTGCAATGAAAGGGAACCAGCGATGAACCTTCGTGCCGATATCCCCCTGATCACCCGCGTATCCGAGGAACTGACCGAGATGCTGGGCGACGACTTCGACCCCGATACCTTCTGGGACAGTCTTGATGGAGAAACCGACGCAATGGATATCATCGGGGCCTTGATCCAGCGCCGCGTGGAAGCGCAAGAGTTCGCCCTCGCGAACAAGGCCATGGCTGATCGCTATTCCGAGCGCAAGAAAGTGCTGGACGCGCGCGCTGCTGGCATCACCAAGGCGCTCGGCCTGATCCTCGATGCGACCGGGCAACAGAAGGTGGCTCACCCGCTGGCGACGGTATCGCGCACCAAGCCTCGCGTGACGGCGAAGGTGTTCGATGAGACCTGCATCCCGTCTCAGCTTTGCGTCACCACCATCAAGCCCGACATGTCCGCGATCAAAAAGCAACTGGACGCCGGGGAGGACGTGCCGGGGGCCGAATTGGTCACTGGCGATCCCGGCCTGACCGTGAGGATGAAGTGATGGACTGGAGCGAAGTCACACCGGAACTCGAAAAGAAGCTGGACCCGACCCACGTCAAGCCCCCCTCCAAGTTTGGGCCCAAGGGTGATTACATCGAGGGCTGGCACGCCATTGCAGAGGCCAACCGCATCTTCGGCTATGGGGAATGGTCCTACACGATCAAGTCCTTGGCCAAGGACAGCGTGGAGAAAGCGAAAAATGGCAAGGGCGAAGATCAATGGCAAGCGGCCTATACCTGCATTGTCACCCTGAATGTTGGCGACGTGGTGCGCGAAGACGTTGGCTTCGGGAGCGGCTTTGCCAAGCAAATCGGGGATGCCATAGAGGGAGCCACAAAGGAGGCTGTCACCGATGCCTTGAAGCGCGCCCTTCGGACCTTCGGCAATCCTTTCGGGTTGGCGCTCTACGACAAGAGCCGCGCGAATGTTGGGCGTGATGATCCACTATTCAACAGCGCAGGCGCGAAAGGGCGGCTAGAGAAGGCCATCGCAAACCGCACTTCCGCTGACGATCTGTCCGATCTTTGGAACGCTGAAAAGGAAACTCTCGCCCTTCTGACCGACGCCGATTTCGTTGCCGTGAAGGCATCTTTCGCGGCGGCAAAAACCAAACTCTCGCAGAAGGACGCCGCGTGATGGCCGGTCAGACCATAATCCTCTGCGGTGACAAGCAGCGCCGGTATGCGCATGACCTGATCAATCGCGCCCCGGCTGATGCGGTAGTGAACATCCGCGAGGCAACCCGCAATCTCGACCAGAACGCCAGAATGTGGGCCATGCTGTCCGACATTGCCCGCACAAAACCCGAGGGGCGCAACTGGACCACAGACACATGGAAGGCCGCGTTTCTTCATAGCCTAGGCCATCAGGTCCAGTTTGCGGAAGGCTTGGATGGCTCAGGCCCGTTCCCGGTAGGCTTTCGCTCATCGCGCCTGACGAAGCGCCAGATGGCAGACCTGATCACGGTCATTCAGGAATACGGCGACCGTCATGGCGTCCAGTGGACAGACCCACGGGAGAACGCAGCATGAGCCTCCGGATCGAACTTGACACAATACGAAAGCAGCGCAACGCGAAGGAGTGGCGACCAATAAACCGAGCGAGATGCGAGGGAATAGAGCGTACAGGAGACGGCAATATTATCAGCCTTCTGTGCAAAGACATGATCGCTGCCGGTTATGCCCCCTCTGCAAGGGTGGAGGTCTACCGCTCTGGAACACCCTGTTTCTTCGCAACGTCGCTATCGGACTGGGCGGATGGGCGAGTTGGCAAAGGTGAGCAGCCAGAACACCTTCGGAGGTCAGCATGAGCCTTCTCCGCCGCACCCCGCTCAAGGCCAAGACCCGCATCCGGCCCGTATCCAAGAAGCGCGCCGCCAAGCGTCAGAGCGCCGAGGGCCGCGCCGGTATGCTCCACATGAAGCGCGTGAAGGCCCTGCCCTGCGTGATCTGCGGCAAGCCCGGCCCTAGCGATGCGCACCACTGTATCCACGATCGCTACGGCACCGACAAGCGCAGCGACTTCGCCGTTCTGCCTCTCTGCGTTGAGTGTCATCGCCACCCGCACCCCAACGCCATCCACACCGCCAAGCAAGCATGGCGCGACCGGAACGGCCCTGACTATCAATTCCTGCCCGTCGTTGCCGACATGCTGGCAGGCGAACTGAACTGAGGAGATATCGCAATGAAACTCACTGAACTGACCATCCGCCCCGCCCGTTCCTATCTCGCTCTTGGCCCTGATAACCCGCTGAAAGCAGTTGTTAAGCTGTCCAGCGAAGAATCTACCGTTGAGTGCGTTCTATCCGATGAAACGATGCGCCGGATGCTGGACTTATGCGCCGAAGAAATAGCCGCCAACGCGCAACGCAATGTGAGCGAATTCGTTGCGGCTGTTACCGCGATTGAGGCGGGAAACTCCGCCGCGCTCATATCCGCTGATCACAAATCTGCAGGTGAGGCATGAGTCTGAGCGTAGGACTGCACAACATCACCGGAGCGACCGCTACTGGGTACACCTTAAACGGCAAGAAATGCGGAACCGTGTATTTCGAGGACGACAGCGGGCAGGAGGTCGAAATGCACATGCCGCCCCACGTAGCGAAGGAACTGGCGAGAACCTTCGAGCGGGCCTCTGAGGTGATCCAGCGCGACGGATTTCTGTTCTATCGCGGCGACCGTGAGTGGGAGGTCTACGAGGGCGGGTTTTGGCATGGCAAGTGCGAGGACCGCATTCTCATAGCCACAACCCTGTTCGAGTTGCTCGACCGGATCGACGCCACAGAGGCCAAGCGCCTCGATGATACCGCAGCATAACCCCCACATAGGAGAATACAGATGTTTGATATTGATCCAAAGAAACTTGAGAAACTGGTTGTCAAAGAGGCTGCCGACCAACTTCTTTCACAGCCCGACGAAAATGGGGGTGAGCGCTTTGACAGGATTCAAGACGATATTAGAATTAGTGTTGAAAGCCGGATCGACCGCATTTTTGCCGAGCGCGCCACCGCCATGATTGAGGACGCGCTCGATAAAGCAATCACCGAAGGCTTCGAGCGCGAGTATTCGAAGGTTGATCAATGGGGAAACCTGAAGGGCCAAAAGACTTCGATTTCTAAAGAACTCGAACGGCTTGTCTCATCATATTGGTCTGAAAGGGTGGATAGATCCGGGAAGCCCACTGAAAGTACTTATTCAAGCATAAGTCGTGCTGAATACCTCATGACAAAAATATGCGCAGAAGACTTCAGCGAAACGATGAAAACGGCTGCGACAAATATCACCGGCGCTCTGAAAGACGGATTGCGCAACCAAATGGCTGAGCAAATGGACAAAATGTTGAAAGATTTGTTCCGCGTAAAAAGCCTCCAAGACCAAGGCAAGGTCGAAAAACCTTACTAACCCCCCGCCTGCATCCCGCAGGCACCCCCGCCGGAACAACCCCACGTCCCATGAGTCCGGCGGGGTCACAGATAACAACGGAGGCACCCATGAAGATCAACACGGATACAGCAGAAGGCGGCGGGCTCGTCGAAGTTGAAACTACAGAGGATGGCATGG
>NZ_LWGH01000529.1:0-4939 GCF_001635395.1 Sulfitobacter sp. HI0129
TTTCCTCCGCCGGAAACACCACCTGCACGCAGGTATTGCGGGCGGGCAAGCCGTGGATCGTTGTCCCTGAATGGCGCTACTTCGATGAGCAGTTGCGCAAGGCGCAAGCACTGGCCAAGGCCGGTGTGGCGCTGCACCTGCAAGATTTCCCCGCCTCCGTTCAGGCGTGGCGTGCGGCCGAAGCCGAAGCCGAGGCGCGCCACGATCCGGCGCTGCAGGGATCGCTGGTGCGGGCGGATGCCGCACTTGCCACCGCAGACTGGCTGGAGGCGCTGATCGCGCGGCTCTGGTCCTATGAACCGACAAACCAGATGAAGAAAGAGGTCAATCATGTCTGACGTATCCGTCCTGACAATCGCCGCGGGGCGCGAGGAACATCTGCGCAACGTAGTGCGCGGTCTCGCACGGCAGACGCAGCAACCTGTGGAGCTGGTCATCGCCGTGATGCAGGACGATATCTACCGCGACCTTCCGCGCACGAATTTCCCGATCCGGCAATTGCGCATGGACCAGAACGATATGCCCCTTGCAGGCGCCCGGAACCGGGCCGCCGCGCAATCGAAGGGGGAGAAGCTCGTCTTTCTCGATGTCGATTGCATCCCGGCGCCGAGGCTCGTCGCGGATTATGCCGCACATCTCGATCACGGACCGGGCCTCTATATGGGGGAAGTGCTGTATCTGCCGGGTGGCGCGGCCCGGGATGGCATCGATTACGACGCTTTCGACCGTATCGCAGTGTGCCATACCGACCGGCGCGGCCCGCCCGAAGGCGCGCTCGATCTCTGCGAAGACTACCGCTGCTTCTGGTCCCTCAACTTCGCGATGACGCGCGAAGACTGGGAGGCGATCGGCGGCTTTGATGAGCGCTACAAAGGATATGGTGGCGAGGATACTGATTTCGGGCGGCAGGTCGCCGAGGCGGGGATGCCGATCTACTGGGCGCGCGGTGCGCGGGCCTATCACCAGTATCATGTGCACTTCATGCCCCCGATCCATCATGTTGCATCGGTCATCCGAAATGCGGAGCTTTTTGCAGAGAAATGGGGCCACCGCACGATGGAGCACTGGCTGCACGCCTTCGTCCGCATGGGGCTGATCGAGAACACGCCCCAAGGCCTGCGCATCCTGAGAGAGCCGAACGAGGACGACATCGCGTTGTGCCGTCAGGATCCGGATATGCCTTTTGCCAGCACCCGGCGGGTGCTCGACATCCTCGATGGCGTCGACCCGAAGGTGGCGTGGCGCAAGCGTCACGCGGAACTGGAAAAGGCGCAGTCCCGTCTTCTGTTGCCAGCCGCAGAGTAGCCGCCATGCGCATCGCCATCGTCTCTCATATCCGTCATGCCATCGCAGCGCCTTTCATGGGCGGGATGGAAGCGCATTCGCATATGCTGGCGACTGTGCTGCGCGACCGGGGCCATGAAGTGACGCTCTTTGCCTCAGGTGACAGCAAGCCGGACGCGGGCATCGCGTTGGAACCCATCGTCACCCGGCATTATGACGCGGTCTATCCATGGCATGACTTTCACGGTACGGAGGTGCTGAACACGCATCTCGATACGGCCTATGGGGCGGTACTGCCGAAGCTGACTCCGGATCGTTTCGACGTCGTGCACAACAATTCCCTTCACCGCTATCTGCCCCGGCACGCGCGTCAAATCGGCATGCCGATGCTCACCTCGCTGCATGTGCCGCCTTTCAAGGTGCTGCGCCGGGCGGTGGAGGATTCAATCGCCCCCTGGTGCCATTTCACCGTCTGTTCGCAGGATCAGTTGAACGAATGGTGGCCGGAGCACAAACCGGAAGAGGGGCATGTTGTCTACAACGGGATCGACCTTGCGAAGTGGGATTTCGTGGCTCAGGGCGACGGAACCGCCGTCTGGGTCGGAAGGATCACCCCCACGAAGGGAACCGGCCCCGCCGTGCAGGCCGCAAGGCGCGCGGGGGTGCGCCTGAGGATCTATGGGGTGATCGAACATCAGGACTATTTCGAGACGGAGGTGGCACCCTACCTTGATGAGCGGATCACCTATGAGGGGCACCTTGATCAGTCGCAACTGCGCGCACGGATCGGTGCGGCCTCTGTCGCACTGTTCACGCCCTGCTGGAACGAACCCTTCGGTCTGGTCGCTGCCGAAGCCATGGCCTGCGGCGTGCCGGTGGCAGGCTTCGCCCGGGGCGCTGCGGCGGAAGTCACGGGAAATGGCGGTCGCCTCGTCCCGGAAGGCGATATCGACGCCCTGGCAGAGGCGATCAAGGTCGCAGGTCGGATAGACCGGGCCATGGTCCGTCGACGTGTGGCGGAGAACTTCAGCCTCGATACCATGGTGCGCGGCTATGAAGGGCTTTACGACCGGGCCCGCCGTGGCGCTGCGTCCTTTGTCGCACCGCGGCGTTTTGCCCCCTATGAGCTGCCGGAACCTCAACCCCTGGTCGCTGAATAGCGGGTGGGCCAGGCGTCGCGCCGATACTTCCCTTCGGTAAAGTTTGGGTGCTGTTTCACTACACCTTTTCGAGGCTTCGCCCTATGTTCCAGAAAAACGACTGTTCTGGATACTTGTAATGAATGATTCGACTAACCCGTCTAGCTGGAGCGGCGAGAGAATATGTACTGGCACCAAAGGGTTGGACGACGTTCTATGCGGCGGCCTGACCAAAAGCCGTCTGTATCTCGTCGAAGGCACACCGGGCTCCGGCAAGACGACCCTTTCGATGCGCTTCCTCTTGGAAGGGCATAAAAACGGGGAGCGTGGCCTTTATATCACGCTGTCAGAGACCATTCAGGAACTCAACGAAGTTGCGAACTCCCATGGTTGGGATCTGAGCGGTCTGGAACTGTTCGAACTGGTCCCGGAAGAAGACTTCAGTATCGAGAATGAACAGACTTTGCTGCATCCCAGCGAATTCGAATTGGGCGAGACCGTCAAAGGCGTGATGAGCCGGGTGGAGCAGACCAGCCCGAAGCGGGTCGTGCTGGACAGCCTGTCAGAGCTGCGGCTGTTGGCGCAGAACCCGCTGCGTTACCGCCGCCAGATCCTCGCCCTCAAACACTTCTTCGCCAAGCGCAACTGCACCGTGCTGGTGCTGGACGATCACAGCGCAGGGTCGAACGATCTGCAGCTTCATTCGATCGCACATGGGGTGATCTCGCTTGAGCAATCCGCCAGCGACTTCGGATCGGAACGCCGCCGGATGAGGATCGTGAAGATGCGCGGGCTGAAGTATCGCGGCGGGTACCATGATTTTTCCATCGAACGGGGCGGGCTAGAGGTTCATCCCCGCCTGATCGCGTCAGAACATCACCGGACCTTCTCCTCCGAGCCTGTGACCACGGGGCTTGCCGGTCTCGATGCGCTTCTGGGCCAAGGGCTTGTGCCGGGGACCAACACGCTGCTCGTGGGGCCCGCGGGCGTGGGCAAGACCACCACCGCGATCCGCTGCATGCTCGCCGCCCTGCGCAAGGGCCAGAACGCCGCATATTATCTTTTCGACGAACGGCTATCGACGCTGATCATCCGGTCAAAAGCGCTGGGTATGGATTTGCAACCCTATCTCGACAACGGGCAACTGATCCTGCGCCAGATCGACCCGGCAGAGCTTTCCCCCGGCGAATTTGCCACCATGGTCCGCTACGCGGTGGAGGAGCATAACGCCGATATCGTGGCGATCGACAGCCTCAACGCCTATCTCTACGCCATGCCGAGCGACAATTACCTCGTGCTCCAGCTGCATGAATTGCTGAGCTACCTCAGCCAGCAGGGTGTCGTTTCGCTGATGATTCTCGGACAGCATGGGATTATCGGCGATCTGCGCAGCGATATCGATGTCAGCTATCTTGCCGATACGGTCATGCTCCTGCGCTTCTTCGAGGCGAAGGGTTCCGTGCTCAAGTCCATCGCCGTGGTCAAGACACGCACGGCGGAGCATGAACGCAGTCTGCGCGAGTTCCGCATAAGCGACAAGGGGATCGAGATCGGGGACCCCATAGCGGCCTTTACCGGTATCCTGTCGGGGGCCCCGGTGTTCGAGGCCGGCCCGCTTCTTTCCGATTCCGGAAGGGAAGGGTCTTCGCGGTGAACGCTTTCGGTAACCCCTCCCCGGGATCCCGACAGGCGGATGAAAAGCTTACGACCATCGCGATCTTTGCCCCCCATGGGCGGGACGCCCAGGTTGCGCTGAAGCTTTTGGAAAAGGAAGGGTATGACGCGGTAACGGTAGACACGCTTTCCGAACTCGGATCCCATATCCGCAACCACATCGGCTGCATATTGATGACCGAAGAAGCGATGGCGAGCGATAATCTTGCCGTCGTGCAGGAGGCGATTGCCGATCAGCCTTCATGGTCGGATCTGCCGTTTGTCGTTCTTTCCAACGGTACGGCAAGCCAGCGAAGCCGGAACGCGACATCCCGCATCGATACCCTGCGGAATGTGATCCTGCTTTCGCGCCCGCTGCACGCCGAAGAGCTTATACGCGCAATCAACTGGGCGCTTGCGGCGCGTGTAAGGCAGGTTCAAGCCCGTCAGCATGTGGAGGAAATCGAGCTCCGCGAAAGCCAGTTGCTCGAAAGCGAGACGCGCTTTCATACCATCGTGAATTCCGTCGATCAGATGATCTGGTCGACCCGCCCTGACGGCTTTCACGATTTTTACAACGATCGGTGGTACGAATATACCGGCGTGCCCAAGAATTCGACGGACGGGGATGCCTGGAACGGGATGTTCCATGAGGAGGATCAGGAAAGATCCCGGCGTATCTGGCAGCATTCACTGGATACGGGCGAACCCTACGAGATTGAGTACCGCCTTCGCCAAATGTCCTGATCACCGACATCCTGATCTTCTGCCTCTTCGCGGCCTCGCTGCATTTCCTGCTGGGGCAGGGCGGGCTGGTCAGTTTCGGCCACGCGGCCTTCTTCGGTGGCGGCGCCTATGTGGCC
>NZ_LWGH01000530.1:0-1627 GCF_001635395.1 Sulfitobacter sp. HI0129
CCGACCGAATGCCGCCGCTCAGCTACTGGCTCGGCGGGCTCTGGACAGAGGTCTTCGGTCTTACAGAGGGGAGCATGCGCTGGTTCGGGATCGTTACAGTGCTCGTGGGTGCGCCCGCTCTTTACCTGGCTGGCCGGCGCGCGGCAGGACCTTGGGGCGGTGTTTTCTGTCTAACCTTCGTATTACTGTCCCCCGGAATCTTGGTCCAAGCTGTCGAGATTCGCGCCTACCCACTATTTCTGACTTTCTCTGCTTGGGGCTACTGGTGCTTTGCCGAACTAGTTTTGGCTGGCGAGAAGCGGGGGCACGGCACAAGATGGCTGCTTATCCTACTTGCGGTATTTGTCTTAGCGGCGAGCTACACGCATTACTATGGATTAGTTTTTGGGTTCTGCCTGCTCTGTGCACTAATTGCCGACCGCGTCTTCCGTGGCCTGCCAGTCGCGCCCGTACTCGTCGCTGCAAGTGGCACGGTTGTGATATCAGTCGGTCTCGTTCCTTTTTTACTGAGCGCAGCCGCCATGACCGCAAGCGCTGCATCGGGATCAGCAGATATCATCCCATCCGCGTCATCGCTGACTGAAACGCTCGTCGGCTTGGCACGGCTAAGCCTGCGTTCCTTTCTCCACGGCAGCCATCTCGTCTATCCAACAATCGCGATTGTGGCCGTGCTCGGCGTGGTCTCCCTAGCGGGTCTAGCGCTCGTAGGAAGGTCTATGGCAGCGCGTAGCACTATGCTATTGATGCCCGTCTTGGTGGGGCTCGTATTGCTTGCCATTGCGAACCTTATGAATCCAGGGTTTTCGGTTCTGGCACCGCATTACAATTTGTGGATGATCCCGCCGGTTGCGGTTTTCTTCGCGAGAGCTTTCGTGCAAGGAGCGGGAAAGCGGTTGCGGATTATCCTTCAACGGGCTGGCGCTTCAGCGATCATTCTCGCTCATCTCTCGGCAAGCGTAGTCCTCCTTTCCAACGCCCGCTACTTCACACATGGACCAGGGGAATGGGTTGCCAGCATGATCTCCGATCCGAACCGGACGCTTGTCCTACATGACAGCACAGGGCCATGGGCGCAGGCATACTTCCCCTTGTATGCGCTGACCGAAGGGGAAGCCGCCCAGATTCTCCTTGTCGCCAACGAAGAGCCAGTTTGGCTGACCGCAACCGGGCGCAAGTCACTCAGCTCGGATATCAATTCCTTGCTGGCTGAGTTCGATACCGTGCTTTACGTCTCCATCCGCGATCGCAACACGCAGTTTCTGGGTCGCCGGATTCGAAACGGGGAGACCTGCGGAGGCAGCCACGCGATTCCACTGCCAGACATCTCCGATCGCTTTATGGAACCAAAATTTTACTGCGCCTACGCTTCGGCTACGTTGATGCGCGTAGCGCCAATACATGACTGACATGCCCTACCCTATCGACGCGGCGCTCAAGGTTCTGGCCGGGTTCAAACGGATCGTGCTGGTTGGTGCCCGCGCACCCATCGGCTTTTTTGCCTATCCCGGCAAGCCTGCGCGACTGACCCGCGAGGATGCCGAGATCATTTCGCTCGCCCCCGCGGGCACGGATCTGGCCGGTGCCCTCGATGCGCTCTGCGATAAGACGGGCGCCGCCCGGACGGACC
>NZ_LWGH01000531.1:0-2660 GCF_001635395.1 Sulfitobacter sp. HI0129
CTCGCATGGCGCTGGTCGGCGCTCCTCGCGGCCACGCTGAACCGCGATCTGGCGCAGGCGGCGGGGCTGAAACCCGCGCGCGAGGATCTGGTGCTGACACTGGCGCTCGCCATCACGGTCGCGGTGGCGATCAAGGTGGTGGGCGCATTGCTCATCGCGGCGATGCTGATTATCCCCGCCGCCGCCGCGCGGCCCCTCGCCAGCAGCCCCGAGGTCATGGCGCTCTGGGCGCTGGTGCTGGGCGGTGTCGCCGCTTTCGGCGGGCTCGCCGGATCCTTCCGCTTCGACACGCCCACCGGGCCCAGCATCGTGGTGGTCGCGGCGCTGCTCTTCATCGCGGCCCATGTCTACCGCGGCCTCCGCCAGCGAGGCTAAGACCCCCTTCTCATGATCGGAAATACTTCGCGGGGGTCCGGGGGTGCGACACCCCCGGCGGGCAGCCTCGGAACTCAGCCCCGCGCGGAGGAAAGCACCGCCGTCGCCTCGATCTCAACCTTGGCGTCATCCTCGACCAGTGCGTTGACCACCACCATCGCCATGGCGGGGAAATGGCGGCCCATCACTTCGCGGTAGGCCCGGCCCACCTCCGCCTGCGCGGCGAGGTATTCGGCCTTGTCGGTGACATACCATGTCAGCCGGACGATATCCTCGGGGACACCGCCCGCCGCTTCGACCACGGCGCGGATGTTGCGCAGCGCCTGCGTCATCTGGCCGATGAAATCATGCGCCTCGAAGCGCTGGTCCGCGGTCCAGCCGATCTGGCCGCCCACGAAAAGATGCCCGTCCGCGCTGAGGATGCCGTTGGCATAGCCCTTTGCCGGTGCCCAGCCTTCGGGCTGAATGACTCGATGTCCCATAGTGATCCCCTTGAGTCTCTCCCGGCTCAGACGCCGAGGTATGTATCGGCGACCTGCCGGTCCAGATCGCGCATCGCACCGGCCCAAACGGTGCGCCCCCGTTCCAGCACCACGGCCCGGTCCGCCACGCGCCGCAGTTCAGCCAGCGATTTATCCACCACGATGAGCGCGAGCCCGGTGTCGCGCTTCAGCGTCGCCACCGCGTCCCAGATCTCCTGCCTGACCACGGGGGCGAGGCCTTCGGTCGCCTCGTCGAGGATCAGCAGGCGCGGATTGGTCATCAGCGCGCGGCCAATAGCCAGCATCTGCTGCTCGCCCCCCGAAAGCAGCCCCGCCTGCTGGTCGCGGCGTTCGCCCAGACGCGGAAAGAGCGTGCAGACACGGTCGTAGTCCCACGCGCCCGGGCGGGCGGCGGCGATCAGGTTTTCATAAACGGTGAGCGGCCCGAAACAGCGCCGCCCCTCGGGCACCAGCCCCAGACCCGCTTGTGCGGCCTTGTGGCTGGGCATCGGGCCGAGGTCGCGGCCATCGAACGTCACCTGCCCCGCCGAATGACGCAGCATGCGGCAGATCACCTTGATGGTGGAGGATTTGCCCATCCCGTTGCGGCCCATCAGGGCACAGACCTCGCCTTCCTCCAGCGCAAGGTCCACACCGAAAAGCGCCTGCGACGGCCCGTAGGAGGCGCAGATGCCTTCGACCGAAAGAAAGCTCATGCCGCGTCCTCCGCACCCAGATAGGCTTCGCGGACCACCGGGTCGCGGCGGATGTCCTCCGCCCCGCCGCTGGCGATGATCTTGCCGTAGACCAGCACCGAAATACGGTCCGCCAGCGCGAAAACCGCGTCCATGTCATGTTCGACCAGCAGGATCGGTGCCTCGCTGCGCAACCCGTCGAGAAAGCCGGTCATGGATTTTGACCCGCTCGCCCCGAGCCCCGCCATCGGCTCGTCCATCAGGAACACCTTCGGCTCCAGCGTCAGCGCCACGGCGACCTCAAGCTGGCGGCGCTGCCCATGGCTAAGGTCCGCCGTGCGCTTCATCGCGTGGTCCTGCAGGCCCACGCGTTCCAGCGCGCCCATGGCACGCTCGCGCAGCTCTCCCTTTGCCATCACGGGGGCAAAGAAACGCATGGCCCCGCCGCGCCGCCCCAAAGCGCCCAGCACCGCGTTCTGCAACACGGTGTATTCCATGGCGAGCGAGGATATCTGGAAGGTCCGCCCCAGCCCCGCGCGCGCCCGTGCCACGGTGCCCAGCGGCGTGACGTCTTCGCCGTCGAACCAGATCCGCCCGGCGTCGTTGCGCAACCCCCCGGCGACCTGTTTGATCAGCGTCGATTTCCCGGCACCGTTCGGTCCGATCAGCGCATGGATCTCGCCGGGCATCACCGTCAGCGACACGTCATCCGTGGCTTTCAGCGCGCCGAAACTCTTGCTCAGGTTCTCCACCCGCAGGATCGCGCGGTCAGTCATGCGCCACCTCCCGTCCCGCGACGGTGCCGATCAGCCCGCCCCGGGCAAAGAGCACCACCATCAGGAGCAGCAGGCCGAGATAGACGTGCCAATATTCGCTCAAACCCCCGAGGACATGTTCCAGCAGGATGAACAGGGCCGCCCCGGCCACCGGCCCGTAAAGCCGCCCCACCCCGCCGAGGATCACGAAAACCATGATCTCCCCGCTGGTCTGCCAGCTGAACATCACCGGGCTCACAAAACGGTTGAGGTCGGCGAAAAGCGCCCCGGCAAGCCCGGTGATCGCCCCGGAAATCACGAAGGCCACGAGCCGCAGACGATAGGGCGCAAGG
>NZ_LWGH01000532.1:0-8497 GCF_001635395.1 Sulfitobacter sp. HI0129
CATGGTCTCGGGGCAGGTGGTCGATACCATCACCAACATCAAGACGGTCAAGCTGTTCGCCCACGCCGACCACGAAGACCGGGCCGCACTGGGCGCGATGCGGACGTTTCGCGGCAAGGCGCTGGAGTTCGGCTATCTCGCCGCCGGGTTCCGGCTTGCCCTGATGAGCCTCGCGGGGCTGTTGCCTGTGCTGCTGCTGGGCGGCACGCTCGTGCTGTGGCAGCGGGGTATGGCGACGGAGGGCGACATCGTGGCCGCAGGTGCCATCGCGATTCGGATCGCGCAGATGACCGGCTGGGTCAGTTTCACGCTGATGCAGATCTATGCCAACGTGGGCGAGGTCGAGGACGGGATGCGCACCCTCACCCCGCGCGTCCGGATGGAGGACGGCGCAGAAGCCGTCGATCTGCAGCTGGCCGCCGCGCGGATCGAGTTCGACGGCGTCACCTTTGCCTATGGGCGCGAAACCGGCGGGATCGACGATGTGACCCTGACGGTGGAGCCGGGCGAAAAGCTCGGGATCGTCGGTGCCTCCGGGGCGGGGAAATCGACGCTCGTGGCGCTGCTGCTGCGGCTCTACGATACGGAATCAGGACAGGTGAGGATCGGTGGCACCGACGTGCGCGCCGTCACGCAGGAGAGCCTGCGCCGTCACATCGGCATGGTCACGCAGGAAACGGCGATGTTCAACCGCTCCGCCCATGACAACATCCTCTACGGTCGCCCCGATGCCACGCGCGAGGAGGTCATCGCCGCGGCAAAACGGGCGGAGGCGCATGATTTCATCCTCGACCTTCGCGACCACATGGGCCGCCGCGGATACGATGCGCATCTTGGCGAACGCGGCGTGAAACTGTCGGGCGGGCAGCGGCAGCGGATCGCACTGGCCCGCGCTATCCTGAAAGACGCGCCCATCCTCGTGCTGGATGAGGCCACCAGCGCCCTCGACAGCGAGGTCGAAGCCGCGATTCAGGCCGCGCTCGATCGGGTAATGGCGGGGAAAACCGTGCTGGCCATCGCCCACCGCCTGTCCACCCTGACGGAGATGGACCGGATCGTGGTGATGGACGCCGGGCGCATCGTCGAAGAGGGCAGCCACGAGGACCTGCTCGCCAGAGAGGGACTTTATGCCCGCTACTGGGAACGCCAGTCCGGCGGCTTTCTCAACGTCCGCGCGGCGGAGTGAGGGCGTTGGGGGCCTGATTCCTGCGGGGACTGCGCACCCGCTGCGCTACGCCCTTCTGAAGGGAAGGGTCACCTTCAAGGGCAAGGCTATCGTAGCTAGCGAAGAAATGGTGCCTCAAGAGGGACTCGAACCCCCGACCTTGTCCTTACGAAGGACCTGCTCTACCAGCTGAGCTATTGAGGCGGACCGGGGCTGTGTTTAAACGCAGTGGGCGGGCCGTTCAAGCGGCAGCGTGACGCCTTGGTTCTTATTCCTGCACGCAGCGGGGCGGGCGGCGCCGGGAACAGGCAGGAACGGATGGATCAGTACACGGTAGAAAGGCTGGGCCTTCACGGGGACGGGGTGGTCGAGGGACCGCTTTTCGCACCGATGACCCTGCCGGGGGAGACGATCACCGGCTTGCCCGACGGCCAGCGGCTGACGGAGGTTCGGATCGTCACCCCTTCGCCCGAGCGGGTGGCGGCACCTTGCCGTCATTTCCGGTCCTGCGGGGGATGCCAGTTGCAGCACGCCGCCGATGATTTCGTCGCGGACTGGAAGATGCAGGTGCTGCACACCGCATTGGCCGCGCAGGGGCTGGAGACGGAGATCCGGCCCATCGTGACATCGCCGCCCGGATCGCGCCGCCGCGCGACTTTTGGCGCCCGGCGCACCAAGAAGGGCGCCATGGCCGGGTTCCACGCCATGGGCTCCGACGTGCTGATCGAAATACCGGGTTGCCTGATTCTCGAGCCGGAGGTGATGGAAGGTATGGAGGTTGCCCGTCATCTCGCCATCGCGGGCGGCAGCCGAAAGGCGGCGCTTGCGGTCACGGTGACGGCCTCCGACACCGGGTTGGACATTGCCGCGACGGGAGGAAAGCCGCTTGACGCGCCAGCGCGGCAGCAGCTTGCGGCCTTTTGCGATCAGGCGAATGTCGCCCGGCTGACATGGGACGGTGAGGTTATCGCGACCCTGTCCCCGCCCTATCAGACATTCGGGGCGGCCCGTGTTGTACCGCCGCCCGGTGCGTTTCTGCAGGCCACCCGGCATGGCGAGGCGGCGCTGCTCGATGCCGTGCGGGAGGCGATCGGTGCCCCCCGGCGGGTTGCTGACCTTTTCGCCGGTTGCGGCACCTTTGCCTTGCCGCTGTCTTCGGAGGCCGAGGTGCACGCGGTGGAGGGCGAAGGCGAGATGTTGGAGGCGCTGGAAGCGGGCTGGCGCAAGACGAGCGGCCTTAGCCCGGTAAGCACGCAGACACGGGATCTGTTCCGCCGCCCCTTGCTTGTCGATGAACTGGCGCGGTTCGACGCCGTCGTGATCGACCCGCCCCGGGCCGGTGCCGAAGCGCAGACGGCGGAACTGGTCCGCGCCCGGCCTGCGCGCATCGCCTATGTCTCGTGCAACCCCGTCACCTTCGCCCGGGATGCAGCCGTGCTGGTGGCGGGGGGCTACAGGCTCGACTGGGCGCAGCCGGTCGATCAGTTCCGGTGGTCGTCGCATCTGGAGCTTGCAGCGTGCTTTTCGATAGATGAAAATTCGCCACGTCCGCGATAACTTCTGCGTTTGACGGCTATGCGATTCCGCCGTTTTCGGGTATTCAGAAACAAATCAACAAAAGACAGAGGCATTGGCAGATGCAACGCAGGCAACTTCTCATGGGAGCGACCGCAGCTATTACGCTGGGCGCTTGCAGCAGCACCAACAACACCAAGTTCAAGCGGTACGACGGGCCGGAGGTGACGCAGGTCGTCGTGTCCAAACAGTCCCGGCTGATGTACCTGATGCACAAGGGCGAGATCCTTGAGCAATACAACATCCGGCTGGGCTTTGCCCCGATCGGCCACAAGATGTTCGAGGGTGACGGGCGCACGCCCGAAGGGCGCTACTACATCGATCGCCGCAACCCGAACAGCAAGTACCATCTGTCCATCGGCATTTCCTATCCCAACGCCGAAGATCTGGCGATGGCGGAATCCATGGGCAAGAAACCGGGTGGCGATATCTTCATCCACGGCCAGCGCAACCCCTTCAAGCCCGAGACATCGGACTGGACCTGGGGCTGTATCGCGGTCACGAACGCCGAGATCGAGGATATCTATTCGATGGTGCGGGACGGCACCCCCATCGTCATCGGCCGCTAGGACCGACCTGGCAGGGGCGCTGACCCTTCGGGGTCAGTTGCCCAGAACCATCGTCCACCAGATCTTGCCGTTGGATTCCTGATGCCAGGAGAAGCCCATGTTGCGCGCTTCGGGGGCGAGGATGATGCGCCGCGTGTCGGGCGAGTCCATCCATGCGGTCAGCGTTTCGAGTTCCGTTTCGTAGGTTTCAGAAATGACCTCTCCGACCAGGCCGCCGGTGTAGCCCACGCGCTGGATACGATCGACGGGGGAGGACCCGTCAGACCCGAAGTGCCATGGCCGCGCTTGAACCGCCATGTCCCGCGCATGGGTGGCCGCCGCCGCGTTGAGCTTTGCGTCGAGCTGAAGCTGGCCCGCGCCAGCCGCGCTGCGCAGGGCATTGACGGCGTCCAGCATCCGGAACTGAATCTCGCCTTCCTCGCTGGAACTGATCCGGTAGCCCGCGGAGCCGTCGGGCGTCGTCGGGTAGGAAGACGCGCAGGCGGACAGGACAACAGAGGCGGCAAACAGCAGGGAGATCAGTCTGATCATTGGAGGCTCCACGAGATAATACTTTCCGATCACTTACCGCGCCGGGCGTGGCAGGGCAAACGCACATCGGCGTTACTCTGCCAAATGACGCTTGATTGATTTGAAACTGCGTCTTTGCGCCCATATAAGGGACCGGATTGCACAAGTTCGTTCATCCAGCGGAGTCTCACGATGTCTGACGCACGTAATCCCCTTTCATCACGCCGGGCCTTTATTGCAGGGAGCGCCGCTTTGCTGGCGACACCGGCGCTGGCACAGAGCACGACAGGCGTGAACAGCGCCGCGACCACCGAAGCGGACGTAACCGTTGGCGGCAGCGCGCAGCGAAACATCTCCAGCTTCCGGCAACTGGATTGGCGCCCCTATTTCAAGGACACCCGCAATGGCGCCGTGCTCGTGGATATCGACACCCGCGCGGTGCATTTCTGGTCCCACGATCAGAGCGTCTACAAACTCTATCCCTCCAGCGTTCCGCTGACCGAGGATCTGACCCGCCGCGGTCGTACCCGCGTGATCAAGAAGGTGGAGGGCCCCAGCTGGCGCCCGACCCCGTCGATGCTAAAGCGTAACCCCGACTGGCCCGCCTATGTCGGCCCCGGTCCGGACAACCCGCTCGGTTCCCATGCGCTCTACCTCAGCTGGACGTATTACCGCATCCACGGTACGCACGACACGCGCAAGATCGGCCGCCGGTCGTCGAACGGTTGCATCGGGCTTTATAATGAGCATATCGCCGAACTGTTCGCGCTGACCACGGTCGGCACGCAAGTGTTGCTTATTTGACGACAATCCCTTGGGTTGTGCTGGGTGAATGCGAAAACCTGTTTTCTCGGGCTGCATCATGCTGTTTAGAAAGAGCATGAGGTAAGTTCGTAAGCGTATCCACATGAGTGGGCGCAACTACAGGAGGATTCACTATGAAAAAACTCGTTCTGGCGGCTGCTTTCGCTGCAACCGCATCCATGGCATCCGCAGGGTCTCTCGCCGATCCGGTTGTTGAGCCCGTCGTCGAAGCGCCGGTTGTCATCGTTGAAGAGCCAACAGGTTCCTCGGGCGGCATCCTGCTGCCGCTGTTCCTGCTGGCCGTTCTGGTCGCGGCAACTTCCTGAGTTTCAGGCAGATTCAGAATTTGGAAAAGGCGGTGCTTGCACCGCCTTTTTTCATGCCCGCTCCCCGTTGAACCAAAAGCCTAGTCTACCCAGCCCTGCAGGTTTTCCTCGATCACCTCGACCAGTGCTGAGACATGGGCGGCGTCATCGTTCAGACAGGGTATATAGGTAAATCGCTCGCCGCCCGCTTCCTCGAAGCTTTCGCGAATCTCTTCATTGATCTCTTCGAGCGTTTCAATGCAGTCGGCGGAAAAGGCGGGCGCGCAGACGGCGATGTTGCGATTGCCGGCCTTCGCCTGCCGCGCGACCTCCTCCACCGTATAGGGCTGGAGCCATTCTTCGGGGCCGAAGCGGGACTGGAACGTCGTGATGATCTGCGTGTCGTCCCATCCCAGCCGTTCTTTCAGCAGTCGCGTCGTTTTCTGGCACTGGCAATGGTAGGGATCGCCCTCCATCAGATAACGGGTCGGCACGCCGTGATAGGAGCAGACCAGCAACTGCGGCTTTTCGGCGGCGGCCGCATAGGCACATTCGATGGATTGGGCGAGCGCCTCGATATAGCTTGGTCTGTCGAAATAGGGGGCGACCGTACGGCTCGCCGGTTGCCATTTTTCCTTGCTGAGCGCTGCAAAGAACGCGTCATTCGCCGTGGCGGAGGTGGCTCCGGCGTATTGCGGGTAGAGCGGGAAGAAGAGGAGTTTCTGGCATCCCGCCTCGATCATCTGTTGTACTTTTGACCGGGTGGAGGGGTTTCCGTAGCGCATGCAGAAATCGACGATCACGTCATCGCCGTAGCGCGCTTTGACTTCGGCCTCGATCGCCGCGGTCTGCGCCTTGGTGATCGTCATCAGCGGGCTTTCGTTCTGCTCTTCGTTCCAGATCGATTTATAGGCGGCCCCGCTGGTAAAGGGGCGTTTGGACAGGATGACGAGTTGCAGCAAAGGCTGCCATTTCCACGGGCTGTAATCGATCACCCGGCGGTCGGAGAGGAATTCGTTCAGGTAGCGGCGCATGGACCAGTAATCGTAGTGGTCCGGCGTTCCGAGGTTCGCCAACAAAACGCCCACACGGGCTTGGGGCACCGCCGGGTGGTCGGACGGTGCGTGTGCCGGGCGGGATTTTGTCATGGTCTCTCCTGTTCTTGTAACGCCGATCACATAGCGGAGCGGTGACTTCGGTCAATCCGACAATGGTTTTTCCTGCGTGCCGAGCGCATCGGCGAGCCGTTGTTGTGCCGACCCGGGGCGCAGGGGTTTCGGCTGGGTGGCATCAGGGGCCCAACCGGCAAGAAATACCATTTCAAAGGTGGCGGTGATCGCCTTGTGCTGGCCCGGGAAATGGGTGGCGTAAAGCTCTGCCGCGCGATCCATCACGGCCCGGCGCGTGGGTCGGCGCAGCCGAGCGGCGAGCGCGTTGGTCTCCCCCATCGCGCGGAGATCGCGCATCAGGGCGTGCAGGTCATCGTATTCCACCCGTGTTGTCACGCTGTCGGCCACGGGCAGGGCCAGCCCCGCGCGCTGGAGCAGCCCGCCCCAGTCGCGCAGGTCCGCCATGGGGGCCACGCGGGGCGACAGCCCGCCTGAGATAGCGGCTTCGGCTTCGCCGAGACATCTGCGCAATTCATTGAGCGTCTGCCCTGCGTAGCACACCCCGAGGAACAGCCCATCGGGGCGCAGCGCCCGGCGGCTCTGGATCAACTGGCCCACGGGGTCGTTCGCCCAGTGCAGGCTCATGGCGTGGATCAGCAGATCATGCTGGTCGACCTCCAGTTGCAAAGTCTCGTCGTCCGCAACGATGCGCGCGGTCGGAAGCACATCGCGCCAGATCTCCGGCCAGCCGGTGACCACCGCGGGCGCGGTAAAGGACTTGTTAACGCTTTCAAGCCGATCCTCGATCTCGTCGATGGCGAGACGGTGCAGAAAATCGCCCGCTTCCGTTGCCCGACGGCGGCGGCTCTGAAGGGCGATGGGATCTGTCAGGATATTGGGTGGCGGCATGGAGCGACAATAAGGTGCAGGCGCGGGGACTTCAAACGGCACTGGCTGCGATATATCCGCCCAGGTGCCTTGGCTGCGGCATGACGGTCGGATCGGAATTCGGGCTTTGCGGGCCTTGTTGGCGCGATACGCCATTCATCGCGGGGGCCATCTGCGACAGTTGCTCCGTACCGCTGCCGGGTCCGGGCGAAGACGGGTTGACCTGTGATGCCTGCATGGCGGCGCCCCCGCCGTGGCGGTGGGCGCGGTCCGCGCTTATCTACGACGGGACGGGGCGAAAGCTCGTACTGGCGCTCAAGCACGGCGACCGGCAGGAGATCGCGCAACCTGCGGGCCGGTGGATGGTGCACGCCATGGGGGACAGGACATTGGCGGCCGATACCCTTGTCGCCCCCGTTCCGCTGCATTGGACGCGGACCATAAAGCGGCGATACAACCAGTCGGCACTGCTTGCGCGTTCGGTGGCGCGCCAGCTTGGTCTTTCGTGGTGTCCGAACCTCCTTCAACGGGTCCGGCGAACGGAGTCCCTCGACGGCCTGGGGCGGGAGGAACGATTCGCGCTCCTGCAGGGCAGCATGCGCATCCATTCGCGCCACGCGGCGTCTCTGGCGGGGCGGCCCGTTCTGCTGGTGGACGACGTGCTGACCTCCGGCGCGACCCTTTCGACCGCCGCGCAGTGCTGCCGTCACGCAGGATCGGGAGAGATTGCGGTGGCGACACTGGCGCGGGTGGCCAAAGAGACCTAAGTCCTGTGCAACACCTGATGCAGAAAGGATGAGGTCATGAAGCCTGTCGAGATCTACACATCGCCGCTGTGCGGCTTTTGCCACGCCGCGAAACGCCTGTTGAACCAGAAGGGCGTCAACTTCACGGAAATCGACGTGCTGTCGAATCCTGATCGCAAGGCCGAGATGGTGCAGCGCGCCAACGGGGGCCGCACCGTGCCGCAGATATTCATCGGCGACCAACATGTCGGCGGATCGGACGACCTGCATGCACTGGAGCGCGCGGGCAAACTCGACCCCCTGTTGGCGGACTGATGCGCGGCGCGCTTCTGCAACTGAACGCGAGCGACGATCCAGCGGAAAACCTGCCCCGGACGGTGGATTATCTTCGCGATGCGGCGGCGCAGGGCGCTCAGTTCGTGCTGACGCCGGAGGTGACGAACTGTGTCTCCACCAGCCGCGCGCAACAGGCAAAGGTCCTGCGGGCCGAAAGCGAGGACGAAACACTCGCCGCGTTGAGGGAAGAGGCCAACGCCCATGGGATCTGGCTGCTGATCGGATCGCTCGGATTGCAGACGGAGGATCCGGACGGGCGCTTTGCCAACCGGTCCTTCCTGATCGATCCCGACGGGGCGGTTCAGGCGCGCTATGACAAGATCCACATGTTCGACGTGGAAATCGACGAAACCGAAACCTACCGCGAATCGGCGGGCTACCGCCCCGGCACGCAGGCGGTGGTGGCGCAGACGCCTTGGGGCACGCTGGGGATGTCCATCTGCTATGACCTGCGCTTTCCGCAACTTTATCAGGCGCTCGTCGATGCTGG
>NZ_LWGH01000533.1:0-582 GCF_001635395.1 Sulfitobacter sp. HI0129
AGGACCAACTCGCGGCACGCATCGACGCCGTGCAAACCCCCGCCGGCGAGAGCCGGACGGTCGCTGGCTTCCTGTCGCAGGCCACGCGCTATGGCGACGATCTGCTCGAGGATGTGGAAGCCTGGCTGCGGACCGTGCTGGATCAGACCCTGGGGCTTGCGGAGCCGCTTTACGGCAGGGTCGCGATGCCCGTTCTGGACACGATGGTCGCCGCGCTGTTCAACAGCGACGGCAGGCCCACCACCCTCGGTTTCTTCGTGCGCCGGGACATTTCCGTCGAACTCAGGCAGGCCCGCCAGGATGTGCGAACCGAGCTGACGCAGATCACCGCGCTGCGCGCCAAACTGCAACAGGAAGTCGCCTACAGCGAATTGAGGGCAGATCTTCACGCATTGATCCGCACCGCCGGCGCGGCCCCGACCACGAAGCCCCTGGCGCTGGAGCGTGCCGTGGCGTCGGTGGGCGATCTGGCTCAGTTGCTTCTCGAGGGACAGTTCAGCGACATATTCAAGCTCGAGCGGCTGAAGGACGAGATCGAGACCGCCATCCTGAACCTGCTGCCGGTCAAGGTCGGGGTGGTCT
>NZ_LWGH01000534.1:0-3823 GCF_001635395.1 Sulfitobacter sp. HI0129
CTTGTTCAGAACGAAGAATTCGACGTCACGGCTCCCGGTGTTCTGCGTGAAACCACCGCCCAGATTGTCGCCATCGTCGACAGGGTCCGCGCCATCGGGATCGGGGGCCTCGCTCCACTTGAAGCTTTCACGCCCGCCACCGCCGGTGCCGGGGTTGCCCCGTTCGCCGTCATAGCCGCTGTCACCGAAGATGGTGTCGTTTCCGACGCCGCCGGACACGTTGTCATCACCGCCGCCGGCATAAACCTCGTCGTCGCCCTCGCCGGAGCGGATGGTGTCATCGCCATCAAGCGCGTCGACGATATCGTCCTGCGAGCCGGGATTGCCGATGATCGCATCGTTGTTGTCGATCCGGTCGCCTTCGGGGTCGCCAAGGTAGTTGATGTCGATCTGATCGTCGCCTTCAGTGCCTTCCACGACGCCGTCACCGTTTTCCGCGGGGGGCGAAACCGGTTCGCCAGAGGGGGTATCGCTGCCCTCGAACACGAGGTTATCTACCGCGCCGGAGCCTTCCAAGCGCACTTCCATCCGGGCAACGCCCTGGGCGGAGAATTTGACGGTGCTTTCACCGCCGTCACCGGTGGGGGTAATCTGCTGGCGGGAAATCTCGCTGCCGTCCTGCCCGTAGAAGATCACTTCCGCGCCGGAGGCCTCATCGATATCCTTGAACGTCAGGCTCCGGATCGCGCTGAGCGTGGCAAAATCGAAGAACAGCGCGCCGCCGGTGGCATTGTCATCCGGGTCGCTGCTGTCGCCGTCCTCGGAAATGATCAACACCTTGCCGAGCTTGTCGGACGCCAGATCGGTGTCGCCGCCGGTGGGGGCGGCAGTGTCGAAGATCATGGCCTGACCCGCGCCGCCCGTGGCCGAAATCGTCACGCCTTCGGCCTGGTATTCGTTGTCGACCACGGTGCCGGCTTCGAGGTTGTTGAAATTGATAACCGTTTTCTTGGGTGTCGTAGCGTTCATGGATCCGGTCTCCTAAGCGTCGTTGCGCGGCGCACGCAGCGCGCCCGAAATGGAATTATGTGCAAAATCTGTGCGTTGCCCGTCTGAACGGAGGGCGATTGGTTCCGGTGTTCTCACCAGCCAGTGGATTAGGGCAACAAAAGGCATCTCGTACTCCGTTCAACTCGTTCACCCCGCGGGCACCAACGACCGGTCGGGGCAGCTCGCACACAAGCGCAACAAAAGGAGGGAGATCGTGGCCCAAGGGGCCCCGGAACGATCGGCGGCAGCTTCTCGTCTCGTCGTGAATACGGTCGCAAACCTGCGGCGTAAGCACGTCTCCCGCATGCAAAAATGCGCGATATGTGCGGCCGCCCCCGTGACCAGATTTTGGATGCCCCCCAGTTGGGCAAGTTTATTGATAATGGCTGAAATGCAGCGAACAAAGCCAAAAATGACCGAAAAGTGTCAAACTACACCCGTTCGCATATTTTCTCCTATTCTTTTGGGGTAGCTTCGAGCCGCCTCATGGGAGCTATTGTTTCCAAACGGGAAATCTGGACGATCTGCGAATTTCTCATGAAACCAAGGGCATTCTGTCGAGAACCCTTCGCCAGAGCAGGTTACGAACGTGTTTATTGTATCCATCAAAGAGACAATGGCGGTAATGTGGCAACGCTAGGCCGGTACGGCGTCGCCGCCGCGAGGGCGCGGAAGCCTTGTACTCAAATTGGAACCAATATGCGCCACCTTCCGCAACTGGTGCTCCAAAACGGCAAAGCCTGTCACATTTTGTCCGAATCAAGCCGATAGGATTTAGAGACGCCGCGCCCCGTATTGGCCCGGCCCGCATCCCGCTCCAACGTCAAACGCCATCATGTAGCGACTGCTGGTCGGGAGTTATGGCTGGTACCCAAGGCCGGACTCGAACCGGCACGCCTTGCGGCGGGGGATTTTGAATCCCCTGCGTCTACCATTCCGCCACTTGGGCACGCCGGGGCCGTTTAGCGCGAGCAGACATTCCGGGCAAGCGAAATCACTTCCCCTACACTGTGTCTTGACCACGGCGCGCCAGCATGGTGTTGGAGATGCGCAGACCGGAGTGCCGCGGATGATCAGACGTCTCTATGACTGGACCCTCGCCTGGGCCCAACATCGCCATGCCGTCTGGGCGCTGGCCGTGGTGGCCTTTGTCGAAAGCTCCTTCTTTCCGATTCCGCCCGACATCCTGCTCATCCCCATGGTGCTGGCCTGCCCCCGCAAGGCATGGCTCTACGCCAGCGTAGCGCTGCTCGCATCGGTGCTGGGCGGGCTGCTCGGCTATGGCATCGGCGCCTTCGCCTTCGACAGCATCGGGGAGCCGATCCTCTCTGCCCTGGGGAAAGATCACGCGATGGAGGAATTCGCCACGCGGTTCAACGACATGGGCTTCTGGGCCGTGCTGACCGCGGGCGTGACGCCGTTCCCCTACAAGGTCATCACCATCATGTCCGGCTGGACGGGGATGCCGCTTTTCACCTTTGTCGCCACGTCGATCCTTGCGCGCGGGCTGCGCTTTTTCCTCGTGGCTGCGCTGATCTACCGTTTCGGTGCGCCGATCCGTACGTTCATCGAACGGCGGCTCGGGCTGATGTTCACCCTCGCCGTCGCGCTGCTGTTCGGCGGTTTCGCACTTGTGAGGTATCTATGACCCACCGCAGTCTCGTCATTCTGGCCACGCTCGGCTCCGCATTCCTGCTGCTGACGGCCTTCGGGTTTCAGTATCTGGGCGGCTATCTGCCCTGCAAAATGTGCTACTGGCAGCGTTGGCCCCACGCGGCGGCCATCCTGATCGGCGCGATCATCCTGATGGGCGGGTCCCGGCTGCTGGCATGGGCCGGTGCGGCGGCTGCGGCGACGACCGCCTTGATCGGCATCTATCACGCCGGGGTGGAATGGAAGTGGTGGCCCGGCCCCTCGTCCTGCACCGGCGGCGGGCTCGATTTGGATACGATGAGCGGGGGCGACCTGCTGTCGATGGACGCGCCCACCGGCCTCGTGCTCTGCGACGAGATCGTTTGGCAGCTCTTCGGTCTCTCCATGGCCGGCTGGAACGCGCTCTTCTCGCTGGTACTGGTTGCGCTCTGGGTCGCGGCTGCCACGCGGCGGGACCGCAGCGCCGCCTGACCTCTACCCGGTCTTCTGGGTCTTGAGAAAGAGGCTCGTCTCGCTCGCCACGATACCGTCCAGCCTGCGTATCCGCGCCAGGACGGTATCAAAATCCTCCAACGTCTCTGTGCCGATCTCCACGATCACGTCCCAACGGCCATTCGTGCTGTGGACGGCACGGACCTGCGGCATGGCGGCCAGCTGCCGGGTAATCCGCTCGGCGCCGCGCCCCTCGATCCCGATCAACATCATGCCCCGCACCGGGTCGGGCCGCACGTCGGCGCGGGTGACCACCGAAAAGCCGACGATCTCCCCCCGTTCGCGCAGGCGCGCCAGCCGCGCCCGCACCGTGGTGCGCGACAGCCCCAGCGTCAGCGCCAAATCCGACAGGGAGGCCCGCGCGTCATGGCGCAGCGCGGCAATGAGCCGGTGATCCGTTTCGTCCATTCAGGCCTCCGTTTCGGATAATCTATACCCGAAATGATCACTTTGGCAAATTGTCCACTCCCCAAACCGTGGGTTATGTCAGCCAAAACGCCGCCCCATCCGGGCGGCTCAGCATTTCTCAAGGGGATCACGATGACAGATCAAACCTGTATTCTTGTGGGCGCGCCGCTGGACAGCGGCAAGCGCCGGACCGGCTGCCTCATGGGGCCCGATGCCTACCGCACCGCGGGGCTCGACCGGGCGCTGCGCGAGTTGGGTCATGAGGTGACGGATCGTGGCA
>NZ_LWGH01000535.1:0-851 GCF_001635395.1 Sulfitobacter sp. HI0129
ACTCGTTCACCCCGCGGGCACCAACGACCGGTCGGGGCAGCTCGCACACAAGCGCAACAAAAGGAGGGAGATCGTGGCCCAAGGGGCCCCGGAACGATCGGCGGCAGCTTCTCGTCTCGTCGTGAATACGGTCGCAAACCTGCGGCGTAAGCACGTCTCCCGCATGCAAAAATGCGCGATATGTGCGGCCGCCCCCGTGACCAGATTTTGGATGCCCCCCAGTTGGGCAAGTTTATTGATAATGGCTGAAATGCAGCGAACAAAGCCAAAAATGACCGAAAAGTGTCAAACTACACCCGTTCGCATATTTTCTCCTATTCTTTTGGGGTAGCTTCGAGCCGCCTCATGGGAGCTATTGTTTCCAAACGGGAAATCTGGACGATCTGCGAATTTCTCATGAAACCAAGGGCATTCTGTCGAGAACCCTTCGCCAGAGCAGGTTACGAACGTGTTTATTGTATCCATCAAAGAGACAATGGCGGTAATGTGGCAACGCTAGGCCGGTACGGCGTCGCCGCCGCGAGGGCGCGGAAGCCTTGTACTCAAATTGGAACCAATATGCGCCACCTTCCGCAACTGGTGCTCCAAAACGGCAAAGCCTGTCACATTTTGTCCGAATCAAGCCGATAGGATTTAGAGACGCCGCGCCCCGTATTGGCCCGGCCCGCATCCCGCTCCAACGTCAAACGCCATCATGTAGCGACTGCTGGTCGGGAGTTATGGCTGGTACCCAAGGCCGGACTCGAACCGGCACGCCTTGCGGCGGGGGATTTTGAATCCCCTGCGTCTACCATTCCGCCACTTGGGCACGCCGGGGCCGTTTAGCGCGAGCAGACATTCCGGGCAAGCGA
>NZ_LWGH01000536.1:0-3310 GCF_001635395.1 Sulfitobacter sp. HI0129
TTGCATGATGGATACGATTGTTTGGAGGTTTGCCGCGCGCCTTATGTCGGATCGCTGAGGCGCCATCCTGCCGGTATCGCTTGAGAAGCCGGAACACTTGCCGCCTTGTCAGATCCAGCAGGTTTGCCGCATTGTCTACCGTCAGCCGACTATCATCGACCTGCGCCAAAACCTCAACGCGGTTCAAATCGCGCTCGCTCATCATAACCCATCCCATGTCCACTCATCCTCGCTATCGTATGCGAGGAGAGTGACACTTCTGAATTGCTCATGGGTGACATTATCGCTTTGCGCGTACAGCCAAAAGTCGCATAAGAGAACTTATGTTAGTTTTGTGGTTGTCGCGGCACCTCAGACAGCTTCGAGCGCGATTGCAATCCCCTGTCCCACGCCAATACACATGGTCGATAACGACTTTTCTCCAGGTTTGAGGTCCAGCATCGCTGAACCAGTGATGCGGGCACCTGACATGCCAAGCGGATGGCCGAGAGCAATAGCGCCGCCGTTCGGGTTCACGCGGGCGTCATCATCCGCGATCCCCAGGTGCCGTAGTGTGGCCAGACCCTGCGAAGCAAAGGCTTCGTTAAGTTCGATTACCGAGAAGTCTTCTTGTTTCAGTCCAAGTCGCGCCATCAGCTTTTCCGACGCCGGTGCCGGCCCGAAACCCATGATGCGCGGTGCGACGCCCGCGGTTGCGCCGCCCAAGACCCTTGCGATCGGTGTGAGGCCAAATTTTTTTGCGACGTCGCTGGTGGCAAGGATCAATGCTGCGGCACCATCGTTCACGCCCGAAGAATTCCCAGCGGTTACAGTGCCGTCCGCTTTTACGAAAGTTTTCAGTTGGGCGAGCGCTTCCAAAGTCGTACCCGCGCGAGGGTGTTCATCCTGTACGACGATCTTTGGCTCCCCCTTTCGCTGAGGAATCTCTACCGGGACAATTTCACGGGCCAAACGACCGTTCGCCATGGCATCTCTCGCCTTTCGCTGCGAACGCATGGCGAAGGCATCTTGGTCGGCGCGGTTGATGCTGAAGTCTTCCGCTACGTTTTCGGCCGTTTCAGGCATGCTGTCGACGCCGTATTGACTCTTCATCTGTTTATTGACGAAGCGCCAGCCGATGGTGGTGTCTTCAGCAGAATTTTCGCGCGAGAATGCAGTTGTAGCTTTTGGCATCACAAACGGAGCACGAGACATGCTTTCCACACCGCCAGCAACAATGAGATCGGCTTCTCCAGCTTTGATCGCGCGGGCGGCTGTGATTACGGCGTCCATACCCGATCCGCACAACCGGTTCATCGTCGTGCCAGGGACACAATCCGGAAATCCCGCGAGTAGCAGCGACATGCGTGCGACGTTGCGGTTGTCCTCGCCCGCCTGGTTGGCGCAGCCGAAAATCACTTCGTCAATGGCCGCTAGATCTAGCTTCGGGTTTCGGCTGGCCAGGGCCCTGAGTGGGATTGCACCAAGATCGTCGGCTCGCACAGAAGAAAGCGCGCCGCCATAGCGACCAATTGGTGTGCGGATGTAATCGCAGATGTAGACGTTTGTCATTCTTAGAGTGCCTTTGTCATATCCGGGACGGCGTCGAGCAGGTCTGCGACCAGGCCGTAGTCGGCGACCTGGAAGATCTGGGCCTCTTCATCCTTGTTGATGGCGACGATGACCTTGCTGTCCTTCATGCCTGCAAGGTGTTGAATTGCCCCGGAAATCCCGACCGCGATGTACAGCTCGGGCGCCACGACCTTGCCGGTCTGGCCGACCTGCCAGTCGTTCGGTGCGAACCCGCTATCCACCGCCGCGCGCGAGGCGCCGACCGCCGCGCCCAGCTTGTCGGCCAGGCCCTCGATGATCGCGAAGTTCTCCTCGGAACCGACGCCGCGACCGCCCGAGACCACGATCTTGGCCGAGGTCAGTTCCGGACGATCCGACGCCGCGACCTTGTCCTCGACCCAGGCGCTCAGGCCCGCGTTGCCGGCCGCTGCGATGGCCTCGACGGCGGCCGAACCACCCTGGCCAGCCGCGTCGAAGGCGGTGGTGCGGACGGTCAGTACCTTCTTGGAATCGTTGGACTTTACCGTCTGAATCGCGTTGCCCGCGTAGATCGGGCGTTCGAACGTGGACCCGTCCACGATGGCGGTGACGTCCGACAAAACCATCACGTCCAGCAGCGCCGCGACGCGCGGCAGGATGTTTTTCGCGCTCGCCGTGGACGGAGCAACGATATGTTCATAATTGCCTGCCAGGCTGACCACCAGATCGGCGACCGGCTCGGCCAGGCCGTTGGCATAGGCGGCGTCATCCGCCACCAGAACCTTTGCCACGCCGTCGATCTTCGACGCGGCCTCGCCTGCGGCAGCGGGGCCCGCAACCAGAACGGTCACATCGCCCAGCGATTTGGCAGCGGTCACCGCCTTGGCGGTGGCGTCCAGCGCCAGTGCACCACCGGCGATTTCTGCAAGGAGAAGAACAGCCATTACACGATCCCCTTTTCTTTCAGCTTCGACACCAGCTCGTCGACCGAGCCAACCATTTCCCCGGCCGAACGCGCGGCGGGCTCTGCCGTCTTGACGACGGTCAGGCGCGGCGTGACATCGACGCCGAAATCGGCGGCGGTCTTTTCGTCCAGCGGTTTCTTCTTGGCTTTCATGATGTTGGGCAGCGAGGCGTAGCGCGGCTCGTTCAGGCGCAGGTCGGCGGTGACGATCGCCGGCAGCTTCACCTTGATGGTCTGCAGACCGCCGTCCACTTCGCGGGTCACGACGGCATGCTCGCCCTCGATCGCAACCTCAGAGGCATAGGTCGCCTGACCCCAGCCCAGCAGCGCCGCCAGCATCTGGCCGGTCGCGTTCATGTCGTTGTCGATCGCCTGTTTGCCCGCGATCACCAGGCCCGGCGCCTCGGCGTCGATCACGGCCTTTAGGATCTTGGCCACCGCCAGCGGCTCGATATCTTGGTGCACGTCGTCGGCGGCCACGACGAGGATCGCCCGGTCCGCGCCCATCGCCAGCGCCGTGCGCAGCGTTTCCTGCGCCTGTTTCACGCCGATCGACACGACGACAAGCTCGTCCGCCTTGCCCGCTTCCTTCAGACGGATCGCCTCTTCAACCGCAATCTCGTCGAACGGGTTCATCGACATCTTCACATTCGCGAGACCAACTCCGCTACCGTCCGCCTTAACGCGAACCTTCACGTTGTAACCAATTAGGTGTTTTATAGGTGCAATTATTTTCATTGGCGTTTATCGTCTTGGAAATTTGCAATGGCAGTAACGGCCCGGGTTCCAGGCCGTTACTTGGGATGTGTCTCTGTC
>NZ_LWGH01000537.1:0-1747 GCF_001635395.1 Sulfitobacter sp. HI0129
CCGTGAAAAGTCGGTGGCCAAGGGGTTCGTGCTGTGGTCAGAGTAGTGTCGCGTACGAATTTCCTGGGTAACACATCGAGTGTCTGACAATCAGCCGGATCTCCACAATCTGTTCATGTGTTTGCCTGCAGCCTGTCTGGTTCTGGACAGGAATCTGCATATCGCCTCGGCAAATGAAACCTATCTGCAAACGGTAGACCGCAAAGCCGAGGACATCTTCGGCATGTATGTCTTCGACGCCTTTCCCGAGGCACCCGAGCGGCAGGAGATGTTCAAGGAAGCCTTCCACGCTGTCCTCGCGGGGGAGGATAACGAACTGGTTGAGGTGCCCTTCGCGATCCCCGTATCCGAGGAAAAAGGCGGCGGTATGCGTGAGGCATACTGGACCTGCCTGCACCGTGGTGTGCGCAATTCGGATGGGGAAATCACCCATCTGGTACAACATGCACAGGATGTGACGGAACGGGTCATGGCGCAGCGGCTTCAGGGGGCCATCGCCCATGAGCTTCAGCACCGGGTCGGCAACCTGTTCAATCTGACCTCGATCATCGCCCGCCGTTCCGCCGAAGGCATCACTGATATATCCGAATTCCTGACCCGCTACGAAGCGCGCATCCAGTCGATGGCCAAAACCCATTCGCTGCTGACGGGCGGCAACTGGGACGGCATCACCATGCAAAAGCTGCTGGAACGCCAATTGTCGGGCCATCTGGGTGAGGATATGGAGCGGGTCACCTTCGACGGGGGCGAGATGCTTCTCGACCCGCGGGAGGCGCAGGCCGTTTCCATGGCGATCCATGAACTTGCGACCAATGCCTACAAGTACGGGGCGCTGTTCAGCGACAAGGGTACGATCGACATTCGCTGGAACTCGGATGACGCCGACGCGCGCACCTTCGAATGGATCGAGCGGAACGTGAACACGATCACCCCCAACGAAAGGGGCGGCTTCGGGTCAACCATGCTCACGCGGATCGTGCCCTCGCAGCTCAACGGTACCGCAACGCGCGAGCTTACCGAATCGGGCCTGCGCTATTCCGTGCAGCTTGGCGCGTCGCATTCCAACGGCAACGGCAACGGCGCCTAACCCGGCTTCAACCGCTCTCGCAATTCCGTCTTCAGCACCTTGCCGTAATTGTTCTTCGGCAGTTCCTCCATGCGCAGATAGACCTTGGGCCGCTTGAAGCGCGCCATATTCGCCAGACAGAGCGCATCAAGTTCGCTATCCGGGGCCTCGCCGACCACGAAGGCCACGATCTCCTCCCCCCATTCGTCATGGGGGCGCCCCACCACCGAAACTTCCTGCACGGCGTCATGTCGCAGCAAAACCTCCTCCACCTCGCGGGGATAGACGTTCGAGCCGCCGGTGATGATGACATCCTTGCTCCTGTCCTGCAGGGTGAGATAGCCCGCGTCATCCAGCGATCCGATATCGCCGGTGGCGAGCCAGCCGTTCTTCAACGCGCGCGCCGTGGCTTCGGGCGCATTCCAGTAGCCGGGCATCACCGTGCGCCCCCGCACCATGATCTCGCCATTGGTGCCGGCGGGCGCGGTCTGGCCATCCGCAGTCTCGATACGCAGTTCCACCGCCGCCTGCGCCCGCCCGACGGAGGCGAGGCGCTTTTCCCATGTCGCGCCCTTCCTGTCCGCCACGTCCGCCCGCGACAGGGCGGAGATCCCCATGGGGCATTCGCCCTGCCCGTAGATCTGCACGAAAACGGGGCCGAACCAATCCACCGCCGCGACG
>NZ_LWGH01000538.1:0-4933 GCF_001635395.1 Sulfitobacter sp. HI0129
TGCCGAAATGATTGCGCACCTTGTCGAAAGCCGCGATCAGGTCCGGCGCGCCCATCGCATAGCCAACCCGCGCGCCCGCCATGCCATAGACCTTGGAAAACGTCCGCAACCGGATCACGCGCGGATCATCCAGCGGCAGTGGCAGCGCCGTGCCCTCTGGGGCACATTCGACGTAAGCCTCATCCAGCACCAGCAAGCTGCCCGCGGGCAGATCCTCCATCGCCGCCGCCAGATCGGCACCGGCGTGCCAACTGCCCATCGGGTTGTCGGGGTTCGCCAGATAGACGAGTTTGGCATCCACCTCCGCCGCCCGGGCGAAAAGCGCCCGGGGGTCTTCGCGGTCGTCGCGGTAGGGCACCCGGTGCAAGACCCCGCCATAGCCCGCGACATGGTAGTTGAACGTCGGATAGGCCCCGTCGGACGTGACGACCGCATCGCCCTGCGCCACGAAGAGGCGCACCAGATAGCCCAGCAACCCGTCGATCCCTTCGCCCACGACGATATGGGCGGGGGTGGTGCCGTGATGTCGGGCCAGTGCATGGCGCAGATCATGGCTTTCGGGGTCGCCATACATACAGATCTCCGTCTCCGCCATGGCGGCACGGGCGCGGGGGGAGGCGCCGAAGACGTTTTCGTTCGCACCGATCCGTGCGTCGAAGGGGCGGCCCATGGCGCGCTCTTGCGTTTCCGGCCCGACGAAGGGCACGGTATCGGGAAGCGACTGGGCAAGCGGGGTCAGGCGAAAACGGCTCATCCCCACCTGATAGCGGGGCCCGCAGGCCCGGACAAGCTGCCGCAGCGTTCCGCTGGCCTTGGCCCGACACGATCGGTTGAATGGGCCTCAAGCAAAAGGAGAATCCCATGGCCCGCGTTTCCGTCACCGTCAAAGACCATATCGCCTTCGTCACGCTGACCCGCGCGGACAAGATGAACGCGGTGGATCAGGAGATGATCGACGCCGTCATCGCCGCCGGTGCGGAAGTGGCGGCATCCGACGCGCGCGTGGCCGTCCTGTCGGGCGAAGGCCGCGCCTTCTGCGCGGGCATCGACATCACGGGCCTGTCGGGCATGGTGGGCAAGGACCCGGCCGAGATGCTGATGCCGCGCAGCCACGGGAACGGCACGACGAACCAGTGGCAGGAGGTCGCCATGGTCTGGACCCGGCTGGAGATCCCGGTGATCGCCGCCCTGCACGGCGCGGTCTACGGTGCCGGGATGCAACTGGCGCTGGGTGCCGATATCCGCATCGCCGCCCCCGATACCCGGCTCGCGGTGATGGAGATGAAATGGGGCATCGTGCCCGACATGGGCGGCATGGTGCTGCTGCCGCGCCTCGTCCGGGGGGATGTGCTGCGGCGGCTCACCTATACCGCCGAACCCGTGGGCGCGGAGCAGGCGGAACGCTGGGGCCTCGTGACCGAACTGGCCGATGATCCGCTCACCGCTGCCACCGAGCTTGCCCGCGTGATCGCGGGCAAGAGCCCCAGCGCCATCCGGGCCGCCAAGCGCCTGATCGCAGAGGCCGAAACCCAAGCCCCCGACGATGTGCTGCTGGCGGAATCCCGCGAACAGGCCGCGCTGATCGGCAAGCCCCACCAGATGGAGGTCATCGCCGCAGCCTTCGCGAAACGCCCCGCGGTCTTCGAATAGGGGGTAAAAAAGGTCAGCCCCGCCGGTTTCCCGACGGGGCCTTCCAAATGGACGATCTTCGCATCCCTGCTAGGACCGCGATCCGAGTCTGGGGTCAAATCCCTTCCAAATGGTTAAAATCCCCGCCGGAGGCTCCCCCGCCACCGGGGCGCCCGTGGCGCCGTGCACCTTCGGTGAGGATTTAGGACCATTTGGAAAGGCCTACCCTCACTCCATTTCCGACAGCCGGGCGAGGGCGGCTTCGATCTGGCGGGCCTCTTCTTCGCGCGCGGCGAGGTTCGCCTCGGCCTCGGCGACCACATCGGCGGGGGCGGAAGCGGCGAATTTCGGGTTGCCGAGACGCCCGGAAAGCCCGCCGATTTCCTTTTTGAGCTTGTCCAGCGTTTTGCCCAGCCGCGCCTTTTCCTCACCGATGTCGATGAGACCGGCGAGCGGCAGGCCGAAGTCGGCGCCCGGCACCGCGATGGAAACCGTGCCCTTGGGGAAAGCCTCCTGTTCGTCGAGGCTTTCGACCCGGGCGAGGCGCCGGATCATCGTTTCGTTCGCGGCCCATGCAGATTGCGCGGGGGCGTCCCAGCCGGTCACGAGCATGGGCACCTGCAGCCCTGCGGGCACATGCATCTGCGCCCGGGCGGAGCGGATCGCCTCGATCAGGCCGATCACCCAGTTGAGCTCACGGTCGGCTTCAGGGTCGATCATCTGCGCGGGATCGTAGGTCGGCCAATCGGCATGAACCAGCATCTCGTCACGCTCTGCCGTGGTCTGCCAGAGTTCTTCGGTGATGAAGGGCATGATCGGATGCAGCAGCAACAGGCACTGGTCCAGCACCCAGCGCAGCGTCTGCCGGGTCTCATCCGCCTCCGGCGCATCGCCCTGCAACAGCGGTTTGCTGAGTTCCACGTACCAGTCGCAGACCTTGCCCCAGACAAAGGCATAGAGCGCGTTTGCCGCATCGTTGAACCGGTAGTTCGACAGGGCGGTATCCACCTCTTCGCGCACGCGCGCCGTCTCTCCGATAATCCATTTGTTGAGCGTATGTTCCACCTGCGCATGGCTGGTGTAGTGCACGCGCTCCACCTCCGGCGCGAAAACTCCGTTCATCTCCGCGAAGCGGTGCGCGTTCCAGAGCTTGGTGCCGAAGTTCCGGTACCCGGCAATGCGCGCGGTGGAAAGCTTCAGGTCCCGCCCCATGGCCGCCATGGAGGTCAGCGTGAAGCGCACGGCATCCGCGCCGTAATCCCCGATCAGTTCCAGCGGATCCAGCACGTTGCCGAGCGACTTGGACATCTTCTTGCCCTTCTCGTCGCGCACCAGCGCATGGACGTAGACCGTATCGAAGGGTTTTTGATCCACCACCGCGTATTGCATCATCATCATCCGGGCGACCCAGAAGAAGATGATGTCGAACCCGGTGATCAGGACCGAGGTGGGGAAGTATTTCTGCAGCGCCTCGGTCTGCTCCGGCCAGCCCAGCGTGCCGATGGGCCAAAGGCCGGAGGAGAACCATGTGTCCAGAACGTCGGGGTCGCGGGTCAGCGTCTTTCCGGGAGCCTTGGCCTGTGCTTCGGCTTCGGTTGCGGCGCAGTATTCGTTGCCGTCTTCATCGAACCACACCGGGATCTGGTGCCCCCACCAGAGCTGGCGAGAGATGCACCAGGGCTCGATATTCTCCAGCCAGTGGAAATAGACCTTGCGGTCCTGCTCCGGCAGGATCGTCACCTCTCCCGTGCGCACGGCGTCGATCGCAGGCTGGACGATCTTCGCGGTGTCCACGAACCACTGGTCGGTCAGCATCGGCTCGATCACCACCTTGGAGCGGTCGCCGAAGGGCTGCATGATCTTCTTGGCTTCCACCAGCGGCACGAGGTTCTCTTCCTCGGTGCGCATCTCGCCGCCTTCGCCGGGCTCGACGGGGGATTTCTGCGCGGCGCGGCCAAGGCGCGGGTCGCTCGCCTGCGTCATCACGGCGAGGCCTTCTGCGGTGATGTCGTCGATCACGCGCTTGCGGGCCTCGAACCGGTCCAGCCCGCGATAGGCGTCGGGCACGAGGTTGATCTCGCTCGCGTCGGCGGGGGCCTCTTCGCGGCCCTCGGCGATGGCCTGCGCGCGGGCGGCGGCTTCGGCGTAGGGCAGGCCGTCTGTCCGCATGGTGCCGCGGGTGTCCATCAGCGCATAGAGCGGGATGCCGCCGCGCTTGGCGACCTCGTAGTCGTTGAAGTCATGCGCGCCGGTGATCTTGACAGCACCCGAGCCGAAGGCGGGGTCGGGATATTCATCGGTGATGATCGGGATGAGGCGACGATGCTCTTTGGGGCCTACGGGAATTTCGCAGAGTTTCCCGACGATTGAGGCATATCGTTCATCCGATGGATGAACTGCCACGGCGCCGTCGCCCAGCATGGTTTCGGGGCGCGTCGTGGCGATGGAGATATAGTCGCGCTCCTCTTCGAAGAGCGTGTTGCCGTCTTCGTCCTTCTCCACGTAGGTGTAGGTGGCGCCCCCTGCCAGCGGGTATTTGAAGTGCCACATGTGGCCGTCGACCTCGGTGCTTTCCACCTCGAGGTCGGAGATCGCGGTTTCGAAATGCGGGTCCCAGTTGACCAGCCGCTTGCCCCGGTAGATCAGGCCCTTTTCGTACATGTCGACGAAGACCTTGATGACCGCGTCGTGGAAGTTGCCCTCCTCCCCCTCGGGGGCGCCGGGCGCGCCCGACATGGTGAAGGCATTGCGCGACCAGTCGCAGGACGCACCGAGGCGCTTGAGCTGTTCGATGATCGTGCCGCCGGATTGCTTCTTCCACTCCCAGACCTTTTTCAGAAACGCCTCGCGACCCAGTTCGCGTCGTCCGGGTTGCTGCGTTTCGGCCAGCTTGCGTTCCACCACCATCTGGGTGGCGATTCCGGCGTGGTCCTGTCCCGGCTGCCAGAGCGTGTCGAACCCGCGCATCCGGTGCCACCGCACGAGGATGTCCTGCAGGGTGTTGTTGAAGGCATGGCCCATGTGCAGCACGCCCGTCACGTTGGGCGGCGGGATCATGATGGAAAAGGTTTCCTCCCGGCTGGCATTGGCCCCGGCCCTGAAGGCGCCGGCCTCTTCCCATGCGGCGTAAAGCCGGGCTTCGGCTTCGGCGGCGTCGAATGTCTTTTCCAGTGCCATCAGTACTATCCCTTGTCCGTCCGCCTGCTGATCTAGCGAAGGTTGGCGGCAAGGGAAAGGGCCGGGGGGCTGTGTGCCGGGGCGGGGGCGCGGCGTCAGGCGGTGCGGTCCAGCTTGGTGCTGAGGT
>NZ_LWGH01000539.1:0-3563 GCF_001635395.1 Sulfitobacter sp. HI0129
CGGCCCCGGCGTTGTTCGCCATGCGCGCGGCGACGAAGAACCAGTCGCTCAGCCGGTTGAGATAGCGAACGGCAGCGCCGTTCACATCCTGCTTTCCGGCCAGTTCCACCGACAGGCGTTCAGCGCGCCGTGCCACGGTACGGCATACATGAAGATCGGCGGCCAGCTTTCGGCCCCCCGGCAGGATGAAGCTGCGCAGAGGTTCGAGTTCGGCATTCATAACGTCGATTTCCCGCTCCAGCCGATCGACTTGTGCATCGCTGATGCGCAGGGGCGGATATTCGGCTTCGGCATCCTTTTCGATATCGGGGCGGCACAGATCGGCGCCAAGATCGAAAAGGTCGTTCTGGATGCGCGACAGGGCCGCGTCCGTTTCATCCTTCGCGTCCAGCCGGGCGACGCCCACGAAACTGTTGAGTTCGTCGACCGTCCCATAGGCTTCGACGCGCGGATCGTGCTTTGCCACGCGGTCGCCATTGCCGAGCGCGGTATCGCCCTTGTCGCCGGTGCGGGTGTAGATCTTGTTCAGGACAACCATCAGCCGGTGCCTTTCATGAAATAGACGTAGGCAAGGATGAGCAGCACCGCGATGAACTGGGCGATGATCCGCATCCGCATCAGTTTGTTGCTGTTGCGCCGGTTGAAGGCTCCGCCGCCGGCAAAGCCGCCGAGCCCGAACATCAGGATGACGACAACCGCAATGACGGCGATTATAACGACAATGAAGAATGGATCGAATGTCATCTGGCTTCCTTTCCGTCGCCCAAGTCATGTAGCGGGGCAGGGTGGGGGCGCAAGGGCTTTCAGCGGCTCAACACCCAGTCGAGCGCCCGGGTCGGCAGGATTCTTCTAAGAAAACCCATGAGATAGGTAGGCGTCGTGACATAGTATCGCGCACGTGGACGGGGTGCTTCCAGCGCGTGTACCAGCTTCTTTACGACCGCCTCGGGGGGCAGTTCGAAAGGATCCGGCTTGTCGGTCTCTCGGTAGAGGCGCGCGATCAGTTCGCTTTCGTATCGTGCCCTGCGGGGGGAGGCGCGCCAATCAATCCATCGTTCGAAATGCGGGATGGAATTGGCCCTGATGCGCGATGTGACGGGCCCGGGTTCGATGAGGACGACATGGATGCCGGTATCGCGCATTTCGATCCGCAGCGTGTCGGTAAGCCCTTCGAGCGCGAATTTCGTCGCGTTGTAGGCGCCCCGCCAAGGCATCGTCACCAAGCCAAGAACCGAGGAGCACTGAACGATTCGCCCGTGGCCCTGCGCCCGCATCACGGGAAGGACGCGGCGGGTCAGGCTGTGCCAGCCGAACAGGTTGGTTTCAAATATCGCGCGCAGCCCCTCCGTGGGGAGGTCTTCGACTGCGCCCGGTGTCGCATGTGCGCCGTTGTTGAACAGCGCATCGAGGGTGCCGCCGGTATGTTCCAGCACTTGGGTGACCGCCGCTTCGATGGTTTCGGTGTCGCTGTAATCGAGGCGGGGGCTGATGAAGCCTTCGGCTCGTAGTTTCGCGCAGTCTTCCTCCTTTCGGCAGGCGGCGAAGACGGTCCACCCCCGCGCACGCAGGCCATGTGCTGCCGCATAACCGATGCCGGAGGAGCAGCCGGTGATGAGGATGGATCGTGCAGACATAAAAAGGCCCCCGTAAAACGGAGGCCATCTTCACGGCAAAGAGTATGAATGCAACCGAAAGGTGTCAGCCGTTGACGAGTAGGAAATCAGCGATCCAGCCTTCGGGTCCGCCATCGACAGAGCGCATGCGGACCCAGCCGTCGCCATTGTCGTCAAGCACTTCGACCGCGTCACCTTCGATCACCTGGGATACGACATCGAAGTTCGTACCCGGACCGCCGCGCACATTCACACGGGTCCCCGATACGATGCGCACGTCCCCTGCGGCCTGGGTCTGAAGCGAGGCATTGGTGGCCTGTACCGGCTCATCCGTGGCGATCAGGCTCTGCATTACGATTTCGGTTTCTTGAGCCTCGGCAGGCTGGGGTTGGTTGAAGCTTGCTTTCTGCGGCTCAAAGGCCGGGGCAGGGCGTGTGTCTTTCGCTTGGGAAATCTGCGTCAGATCCACGTCAGACCGCATGACGGCATTGTCGATGCGCAGTTTGCTGTCGTCCTTGACGACGGCGGCGGTCACCTTCGGTGTCACGCTCTGAATGCTGATGCCGCTTTCAGGCACCGAAAGGTCCTTTTGCGTGACGGGGCTCGCTTCGGCCAGACGGACGCTGGCAGGTTCGAAATCGGCGCCGCCGCTCATCTCGTAGAAGGCCCAACCCATGAAGCCGAAGGTCACTAGAATAAATTTGCCCATTGTACTGTCCTCAACCCGTGCGATTTGAGGCTTAACGCCGGAAACCCCCACTCGGTTCAATATCAGATTATGTGATTCTCTTTTAGGTGCTAAAAGTGAACGGCCTATCAATTCGGCATAGCCGCCTATGCGTCGGAGTTCGCATGCTCCGCGCTATTCCCCGGCTTGCCGGTTTCTGCCCTTTTGGCTAAGCAACCGCATGACCGATGTGACCTCCCCTCCGGAACCTGACCGCAACAGCCTCTCGGAACCCCTGCGCCGTGCCTTGGGCGACAGGTATCTGACCTATGCGCTCAGCACGATCATGCACCGTGCCCTGCCGGATGCCCGGGACGGTCTGAAGCCGGTGCACCGGCGGATCCTCTACGCGATGCGGGAACTGCGCCTTGCCTCGAACGGGGGCTTTCGCAAGTCGGCGAAGATCTCGGGCGACGTGATGGGCAACTATCACCCCCACGGGGATGCAGCGATCTACGATGCCATGGCGCGCCTGGCGCAGGATTTCAACGTGCGCTATCCGCTGGTCGACGGGCAGGGCAACTTCGGCAATATCGACGGCGATAACCCCGCCGCGAGCCGCTATACCGAAGCCCGGATGACCGCCGTGGCCGAGGCCATGCTCGAAGGGCTGAACGAAAACGCGGTCAACTTTCGCGAAAATTACGATGGCACCCTCACGGAGCCGGAGGTGCTGCCCGCGCAATTCCCGAACCTGCTGGCGAACGGGGCCAGCGGGATCGCCGTCGGCATGGCGACCAACATACCGCCGCATAACATCGCCGAGCTTTGCGATGCCTGTCTTCACCTGATCAAGACGCCGGATGCGCGGGACGATACGCTGCTCAACTACGTGCCGGGCCCCGATTTTCCCACGGGGGGCGTTCTGGTGGAACCACGCGACAGTATCGCGACCGCCTACCGGACCGGCAAAGGCGGGTTCCGCCTGCGCTGCCGGTGGGAGGTGGAAGACCTCGGTCGTGGGCTGTGGCAGATCGTGATCACGGAAATCCCCTATCAGGTTCAGAAATCNCGCCTGATCGAAAAGATCGCCGAACTGATCCAGACCAAGAAGATCCCCATTCTGGGCGATGTGCGAGATGAATCCGCCGATGATGTGCGCATGATCATCGAACCGCGGTCCAAGAACGTCGATCCCGAACTTCTCATGGGGATGCTGTTCCGCAACTCCGATCTGGAGGTGCGTTTCTCGCTCAACATGAACGTGCTGATCGACGGCGTCA
>NZ_LWGH01000540.1:0-3705 GCF_001635395.1 Sulfitobacter sp. HI0129
CGGCGCCCTGCCAGCGGCTGGGAGGCGTTGGAACGCCAAGGTTGTTTCATGCGCCGCTTTTGGCAAATGTCCCGGCAGCGAAACAACACCGGCTGACTGACATGTCCCTGACCACCAGACGCGCGTTCCTTTCCTTCATCGTCGCCACCGCATTGACCGGCTGCAGCGCCGCTACACCGGACATGGTCACCCCCCCGCCCCTGCCTGCGGGTCCGCCGCTTCACCCCAACGAGACGCCGGAACTGCGCCGCCAGATCAACTACTGGGCCGACCACTACGGTGTGCCCCGCCCGCTGGTCCACCGCCTCGCCATTCGCGAAAGCACCCATCGCCCCCATGCCCGCAACGGCCCCTACTACGGCCTCTTGCAGATCCTGCCCGCCACAGCCCGCACCATGGGCTTTCGGGGCGAGCCTTCTGAACTGCTGGACGCGAACACCAACCTGCAATTCGCGGTAAAATACCTGCGCGGCGCATGGCTTCTGGCCAACGGCAGTTTCGACACGGCGGTCAAATGGTATTCGCGCGGCTATTACTACGAAGCCAAAAAACGCGGCATGTTGGTGGAAACGGGTCTGCGCGCCGGCTGACACGCGGGCGTATTTTCCGCGTGACAACCTGCCTGCCTGCGCCCTAACTCGGGCGCATGGAAAACGACATCCACAAACGCGCCCGGATCAGCCGGTCCGCGCGCCATGAAACGCCGATCATGATGGAGCGGCTTTCCATCCTCGGCCCCAACTGCTTCATGGGCGCGATGAGCTATGTGTCGGAGTTCACCGTATGCGGCCGCGGCACCCGCATCGGGCGCTATTGCTCCATCGCCCGCGCCGTGAACATCGGCGCGGTGGCCCACCCCACGCATTTCCTGAGCACCCACCCCTTCCAGTATCGCAGCTACCACTTCGGCGGCCAGCCGGAGTATGAGGCGGTCGACCGCGTCCCTTTCGACGAAGGTGCGGGCGTCACCATCGGCCACGACGTCTGGATCGGCGCCAACGCCCTGATCCTGCGCGGCGTGACCATCGCCACAGGTGCCGTCATCGGCGGCAATGCACTCGTGAACAAGGATGTGCCGCCCTATGCTATCGTCGTCGGAAGCCCGGCATCGGTGCTGCGCTACCGCTTTGACGAGGTGACCATTGAACGGCTGCTGGCATCCCGCTGGTGGAACCGCCCGTTCGCCGAGGTCTCCGGCCTTCCCTTCGACGACATCGCCGCGGCCCTCGACATGCTGGAAGCGATGCCACCCGCCCCTGAGGATGACAGCTGAAAATGCTCCGCTTCCGGCTGGTCTGCTTCAGGTCTCCTCAGTGAAGAACAATACACCGCGCACGAGGTCACGGCTGTCCGAGCGTCCGCCAAGCGATCCTGCGAGTACGCCCATGGCGGCAAGGAACAGGCTGAGCTTGAGGTGATCGATGGTGGTCGTCGCGTCCCCGGTGCCCGGCCAGCTTTCCATCAGCCTTTCCGGAAAAACGGAGATGATGACCAGATACATCAGGCCGCCGAAGAACAGGAACATCAGCAAAAGCGTGAGTACCAGGCAGAGGATGGTCGCCGCCATCGTCACGATCCCTGACTCCGTGATCCTTCGGTCGCGGCTGAGCAGCGTGTCGAACGCGAAGGCCCGGTAAAGCACGAATGCCGCGGAAGCGAGACACATAAGCGAAAAGGACAGGATCTGCGGCATCGAAACAGCGCTCGCGACATCCCAGGTCTCTGCGCTGAACACCAACACGACGATGACAGATAGTGCGGCCGCCAGCATCGTCGGCATCATCGTGAGCAATCGAAACGGGTTGGCGCGAACGACCGCCCGTGCGATGGCTCCCGCATCCTCAAAGAGCATCCGCAGCGTGAACCTTACCTTGTCATCGCGGGTTGAACGTTCTCGGGCCTCGCGCGGTAAATTGCGCGCGATTTGCTGCAATTCGTCCGCGTCGAACCGCGCCATGCGGTCGAGGTCCTGAACCCCTTCGATTGCAAACATCGCCTTCGTCGGATCAGCATTATGGCGCAGCCCGTTCAGATGGCCAAAACAATGCAACATCAGAGCAGCGAGCCGATCCGCGGTGCGGTCCGGATCAGACTCGTCACCCCAGAACGCGGGATCGAGCCGCCGGGTCGAAATGACCGCGATGTTTGTAAGCTGGCTCGGTAGCGCCAGCGTATAGGCGAGAGATTTTGAGGAGAGGTCGACTTCGGTAATGATAAGCAGGAAAGGCAGATCACGTTCGAGCTTTTCGGCCAATCCGATTTCGAGAAAGTCCAGCGGCGCGTAATTGCCTGCACCGGGCGTAAGATGTGCGCCCGCGAATGCCAGTGTTTGGGTCCGGAGCTGCAATTCTTGTGAAAAGACCTCATCAAGCGTCGCGACAGCGCGGGCGACAACATCGCCAAACCGCTCCGAGTCCCGCCCCTCGACTTCCATCTTCATGACGCCGACAACATAGGTGTCGGATGAATGGCGATCGGTCATGACGGCTCTCGCGGCGGCAATCGGCACGGCCTTCCAGTCGTTTCGGGCGAACTATCGAACCATGTGGATTTGTCTCTCATACCGCACTCTGATGCGGATCTGGTCGAATTGTCCATGAGGTAACTTGGTGCGACCACGGACCGGCGCAGCAGCCATCTACTCTGGTGCGCTACCAGAACTCTACTTAGGCTTGCCCACAAAACAGTCCCGCCAAACGCAAAGGGCCGCCCCGAAGGACGGCCCTGACATGTCAAACCGTGCGGGCGATCACTCGTCTTCGAGTTCCTCGACACGCTTCTGAAGCTCGTCCTTGCTGATCTCCTTCTCGGAAACCTCGGCATTCTCCACGATGTGGTCGACGACCTTGTCTTCGAAGATCGGGGCGCGCATCTGCTGCTGCATCTGCTGGTTCTGCTGAACGAATTCAAAGAACTGACGCTCCTGCCCCGGGTACTGACGCGCCTGGTTCATGATCGCCTGGGTCATCTCGGCATCGGTGACCTGAACCTCGGCCTTCTGGCCCACTTCGGCCAGCAGCAGGCCAAGGCGCACCCGGCGCTCAGCCAGTTTCTTGTGCTCATCCGTCGGCTCGATCTCGGGGTGGTCGTGGCCCTGCACGTCCGGGTTTTCCTCGTGCCACAGCTGGTGCGCGATCTGGCCCGCTTCCGCATCGACGAGCGAGGGCGGCAGATCGAAGCTGACCATGCGGTCCAGCTCGTCCAGCAGGGCGCGCTTCATCACCGCGCGGCTCGCACCGGCGTATTCCGCTTCCAGCCGCTCGGAGATCTGGCCCTTGAGCGCGTCCAGATCCTCGGCTCCGAACTTCTTGGCGAGATCGTCGTTCACCTCGGCGGCGACCGGCTCCTTCACCTCTTTGATGGTGCAATCGAACGTCGCTTCCTTACCCTTCAGATGCTCGGCCTGATAGCCTTCGGGGAAGCTCACGGTCACGGATTTTTCCTCACCGGCCTTCACGCCGACAAGCTGTTCCTCGAAGCCCGGAATGAAGGAATTGGACCCCAGCACCAGCGGGTAATCCTCGGCGGAGCCGCCCTCGAATGCCTCACCGTCGACCTTGCCGACGAAGTCCATCACGACCTGATCGCCGTCCTTGGCCTTGGAGCCTTTCTTGCGGGCTTTGAAATCCTGCGCCGTCTCGGCCAGGTTCGCCAGCGCCTCGTCCACGGCGGCATCGTCCGGCTTCACGACCAGCTTTTCCAGCT
>NZ_LWGH01000541.1:0-4314 GCF_001635395.1 Sulfitobacter sp. HI0129
TGACGCAGCATTTCAACATAGGCGTTATCGGCAAGCTGGAAGTAATCCTGCCGGTCGCCGCGCCGGTTCAACCGCCGAATCAGCCCGCGATCTTCCAGCAGCCGGACGCTGGTGCTGATCGTGGCGCGACTCACTTCGAGCTGGCGCGCCAGCTCGCCGAACGCCAGCGCTTCGCCGTCGAAAACGAGCATCGCGAATATCTGGCCCGACATGCGCGGCATACCGTCGGCCTGAGCAATTACGCCCATGCGTTCGATGAATGCTTCGCGGACCGCGGCGGTGCCCTGTTCGCCATCCATGACGCCTATCCCCCATCGTGACTTTGGTGGCGTCTACATATGGAACGGGATGCATGCGTCAAGTTTGTTCAGTTATTTCTGAACAAACTATTCCTCTAAAATCCGCATGACGTCACGTCGGATCAAGGCCGAATTTATTTACCTTGGAACCTAACCCTGCCCGAAACAGTCTGTTTCGTAGAAACTTCCTCAAATGTGACCGAAAAATGTTATGTATGGGGCAGAAATAGCAAGGCTCTCCGCCTGCAGCGGCCACACGGAAATGCGATCCCTGATCCATCGTGCCTCCGTGGCCTGCCGGCAAGCGGCGGCTACATGCAAAGCTCGACAAGGTTATGGTGGTCTCCTTTCGCGCTTTCATGAAGTCCGCAAAAGCCGCGCCTCGGGTGCCGGAAACCGCCGGCGACCGTGATTCAAAGCTGCAAACCCTGGGGGGTTGCGATGAAGAACTTCGATGCGGGCAAGCCGGTCTTCGGCCTGTCCAACATGACCACTGTGCGGACGCAGCCTGAGCAGGGCTACGTCTATGCGGATGTTGTCGCGGCATCGCCTGCGGGGCGCGACCGTGTCTGGCAACGGGCTGTTGCGCAGAAGGCTTTGGGCTGGGGGCCGTATCGGCTCTTTGGCAAGCGGCTGTTCGACATTATCTTTGTCCTGCTGACCCTGCCGTTTTCGCTGCCGATCATCGGTATCTGCGCTCTCGCGCTCTGGTTTGAAGGGGGCGCACCCTTCTACACTCAGCTCCGCGTGGGCCGCCGCGGCCGCCCCTTTCGCATCTTGAAACTCCGCACCATGCGCCGGGATGCCGATGCGGTACTGGAATCATACCTCTCCAGCGATCCTGCCTTGCGGCACGAATGGAACGAGTTGCAGAAACTGCGGAATGACCCACGCATCACGCGAGTCGGAAATATTCTGCGCATCACCTCCATGGACGAACTGCCGCAACTGCTGAACGTCCTGCGCGGCGATATGAGTGTTGTCGGCCCCCGCCCCATGATGCTGAACCAGCGCGAAATGTATGGTGATCTGCGCGATTATCAGGCGCTGCGGCCTGGCATCACCGGCCTGTGGCAAATTTCAGCGCGCAACAGCAACCGTTTTACCTATCGTGCCGAAGTGGACCGGACGTATAACCGCAATCTGACGGTCTGGCAGGATCTGCGTATTCTGTTCAAGACGATCGATGTGGTGATGCGCCGCACAGGGCATTGATCCGCGGGTTTTCGTGGCGTCACGCGGACGCCGCATGCAGGATGGAACAATGGGTGAGGACGGAAAGGAAGACGACATGAAGGATACCTTTGGTCCTGCTGGCGAAGCCGAATACTTCGCACCTGCTGAAACATCGCAGCATGGGGGGCGCCCTTCCGGGATGCGCCACAGTATCCGGCCGCGCCGTGCGCTCGCCCGCATCGCGGACGCCGATACCCCACGCGAAGATACACCCGCACCCTCAGATCTGGTCAAAGGGTCGCGCCGAAGCCTGCCCGATACGGACGCCCCCCGTTGGCAGGAACTGCCGGAGGACGACTTCGGCCTGCGCAAGCAATACGAAGGCCACGCGCCACTGGTGGACTTCCACAGAGACGGCCCCCTGCGCCGCGCCTTCGACCTGCTGCGCACCCGCCTGCGCCACACCGCACAGGAAAACCGCTGGACGAATATCGCCATCGCCTCCCCCACGAGCGGCTGCGGCAACACGTTTACGGCCGTGAACCTTGCACTCAGCCTGGCGCGGGTTCCCTCTTCGCGCACCATGCTGATGGACTTCAACCTGCGTAATTCGGGTGTGGCCGACATGCTGGGCATGACGCCCCGTGGCCCTATGCGTGACTATTTGCGCGGCAAGACCCCCATGCGGGACCATATCGTGCGTGTGGGCGATACGCTGGCACTCGGCCTCAACGAAGGGGCCGAAACCGACGCCGCCGAAACCCTGCAGGATCCGGACACCGACCTGACCCTCAGCCGGATGCGTGCGGCCCTCCGACCGGAGCTTGTGCTCTACGACATGCCTCCGATGCTGGAGCATGACGATGTCTCTGCTTTCCTGCCACAGCTTGACGGTGTGCTGCTCGTCTCCGACGGGACGCAGACCATGGCGCGGCAATTGGTGGAATGCGAGCGCATGCTCGACGGACAGGTGCCGCTGCTGGGGGTGATCCTGAACCGCGCCCGCGCCTCCAGCATCGCGAAGTACTGACCGGAACGCCCTGTTTCCAGACGCGAATCCGCCCTATAAAGGACGCATTCATCATGTTTGATGAGCTCCAAAGAAGGATATAATATCCTTCTTTGCAGGTAGACCGAGTGGTTCATTATGGGTCCGATCTATACGCTGGAAGATTTCGTAGACATGCTGCGCCGCAGGGCAGGGATGATCCTCCGCCTATTTCTGCTGGGCTGCCTTGTTTCGCTTGTCTGGGCCGCAAGGCAACCCCATGTCTACAGCTCTTCTGAGGTCATTCAGATCGAACAGCCTGTGGTCGCCTCCGAACTGGCACGCTCCACGGTTGAAGGGTCCTCTGGCCAACGTTTGCAACTTATCGAACAGCAGTTAATGGCCCGAGGCACCATTTTGGCGGTGATCGAGAAATTCGACCTCTATGCCGATCTGCCCGGCCTGCGCCTGTCGGAGAAGATTGACCGCCTGCGCGCCTCCGTCACCCTCGAAGGCGTAGCTGCGGTCCCGGAGGGCGACAACGATAACGGGGCGCTCGCGGTCCTGACAATCACCGCCCTGCAGAAAGACCCGGAGCTGGCGCGCGCCGTTGCCCATGAATTTGCGGACCGGATCCGCGCACTTGCCGCGGAGCAACGCCGCGAAAAGTCACGCGAAACGCTCGAATTCTTCATCAGGCAGGAGGAAAGCCTTCAGGATGCCTTGAGTGAGCTCGAAAACGAACTCGAGGCTTTCCGAAGCGAGAACGACCTGTCGATGGAAGGCAGCGTCGTCTTTCATCGGGGTCAGATTGCCAGCCTGAACGAAGCCATTCTCGCGCTGGAGCGCGATATCATCGCCACTCGTCTACAACGCGAACGAATCGATCCCAACGCCCGGCCCGCCACCGTGGAACGCTTAGAAGCTGACATCGCTACCCAAGTCGACAGCCTGACCACCCAGCGGGACCTGCTGTTCGAACGGCGTGAGACGATCGCGCGGAGCCTCGAAACCTCCCCCGAAGTCCAGCGTGAACTGGCCGATCTAGAACGCGGAATTGAGAACCTGCAAACGCAATTGCGCACGGTCGCCACCCGCCGCAACGAAGCGGAGGTGGGGTTTGAACTGGAACGCAATGACCGCGGCGAACGGCTGGTGACGCTGGAGGAGGCGCAAACACCCGATTATGCCGACACACTCAGCCGCAAGATGCTTGCGCTCCTCGGTGCTGGAGGTAGCCTCTTTTTCGCGCTCGCAGTGGCGATGATACTCGAACTGCGCCACCCGGTACTGCGGACCGCGCGCCAGATGGAACGTGAAACCGGGCTTGTACCGGTGGTCTCCCTGCCGGAGATCAAACTGCCCAAGGAACCGCGGGGTCTGCGCCGCCTCTGGCTGGGACGGCGCGCGGCAGGTCGCGCCGGTCGGCTGGCCCGTACCGGTCAGAAGGCCTGAGCGGTCGCCGTCATACTCCCCAGCACCGCCAACAGGTCCCACTGAAGCCAGAGCGTGGTGAGCCCGAGTGCAAGTGCTAGCCCGGCAAAGACTGCATCGTGTTGGCCATCCCAGACCCGATGCTTCCGCGCCAGCCAAATCAGCACCAGATGCGAGGCTACCAGCGCAAGCCCCATGCCGAACAAAGCCCCGACCAGCCCACCCGTCATAACTCCGGTAAGCAAGCCGGTGGTCTGCAGTACCGCGCGGCTGCCGGAAAAGACGAAGAACCCCCGCGAATCCCCGGCGGCAAGTGCGGCCTGATCATAGGTCATTCCCAAAGCCTGCGGCATCAGGACGACGCCCAGCAGCACCACGATCGCCCCGCTTTGCGCATAGCGCGGATCATAAAGCAGA
>NZ_LWGH01000542.1:0-2802 GCF_001635395.1 Sulfitobacter sp. HI0129
TCACATCCACTGCGAAAGGCCCGGCGGCCTTTCCCCAAACGAAAGGTACCGACGATGACGACCATCGCATCCGAAACCCTGAATTCCCCGCGCGGCAACCTTCTTGCCCGCACCGAAGGCTGGCTCGACGCCCGCGGCAAGGCCGCCTGGATCGCCGCGACGGTGGTGGGGTTCGTCCTGTTCTGGCCCCTGGGCCTCGCCCTCCTCGGCTATATGCTCTGGAGCGGGCGGCTGGGATCGTCGAAGCGGACACGCCATGCACCCCGCCTGCCCTTCGCGACGCAGATGCGCAGCACCGGCAACGCGGCGTTCGACGCCTACAAGGCCGATACCCTGCGCCGACTCGAAGAGGAACAGACCAACTTCGAGGCTTTCCTCAAGCGCCTGCGCGAAGCCCGCGACAAAGCCGAGTTCGACCAGTTCATGGAAGAACGCGCCAAGCGTGACAGCAGCGAAGACGCTGAAACACCCAAAGCCTGATCCCCTGCCGCGACCCATTTGCCCGGGTCGCGGCCTTTACATCCCCCGCCCCGATCCGAAAGTATCCCCCCATGCTCCGCTCTCCTGATCCCGAAACCCATCCGCAATTCTATGACGGCGTAGCCCTCAAGCGGCTGCTGGCATGGGTTGTCGACGTGACGCTGATCGCCCTCGTCACCGTGGTACTGCTGCCCTTCACGGCCTTCACGGGTATCTTCTTTTTCCCGGCGATGATGATGGTGGTGGGCTTCTGCTACCGTCTGATCACCCTCGCCAACGGCTCGGCCACATGGGGCATGCGGCTGATGGCGATTGAGTTCCGCGATGCCTCCGACGCGCCCTTCGATTTCACGAGCGCATTTCTGCATACCAGCGGCTACGCGGTCTCGGTTGCAATGGCTCCGATCCAGCTTATCTCGATTGTACTGATGGCCACCTCGCCCCGGGCACAGGGCCTGACGGACATGATCCTCGGCACCGTGGCAATCAATCGGCGCGCGCGTCGCTGAAGACGGGGCCCGCGCCCTTGGCGAAACCCGCCGCCCTTGTTACTGTTGGAGAGTTCAAGACCGGAATCCCATGCGCCATACGCTTCCCCTCACACCGCAGTTCTACGTCACCGCCCCGCAACCCTGCCCCTATCTCGATGGCAGGATGGAGCGCAAGCTGTTCACGGCCCTGCAGGGGGAAAACGCGGCCCGGCTGAACGACAGCCTCTCCGCACAGGGGTTCCGCCGCTCGCAGAATGTGCTCTACCGGCCCTCCTGCACCGATTGCGCGGCCTGCCTCTCGGCGCGGATCAACGTCTCGGCCTTCACACCCACGCGCAGCCAGAAACGCACGATCAAACGTAACGCGGATCTGACCCGCCGCGCCACCTCGCCCTGGGCGACGGAGGAGCAATACGAGCTCTTCCGGCGCTATCTCGACAGCCGCCATGCGGATGGCGGCATGGCGGATATGGATGTCTTCGAATTCGCCGCGATGATCGAGGAAACGCCGATCCGCAGCCGCGTGATTGAATATTCCGAAAGCGACGGGACGCTCGCGGGGGTCTGCCTCACGGATGTGCTCTCCGACGGGGTGAGCATGGTCTACAGCTTTTACACGCCCGATCGCCCGCAGGACGGGCTGGGCAATTACATCATTCTCGATCACGTGGAAATCGCCCGCGCCGCCGGGCTGCCGTATGTCTACCTGGGCTACTGGGTGCCGGGCAGCCCGAAGATGGGCTACAAGGCTAAGTTCTCCGGGCTCGAGGTTTATATGGGCGGCCGCTGGCGCCGCATGCGCGACCCCGAAACCTTCTCGGCCGAGCGGCACCCCCTCAGCACCGATCCCATCGCCGAGCAGGTCGCCAACATCTCGCTGCCTGACACGGCCCGCCGCCGCAGCTGAACCACCGACCCCACGAACAGCCCCGCGCCCCCTTCTCATGATCCCAAATACTTTGGGGAGTTTGAGGGGCAGCGCCCCTCATCCTTCCGTCAAAGCGCCACGTCAGTTCCCGTAACGCAAAAGGCGCCCCAAGGGGCGCCTTTCACATCCCGAACATGCCCTTCCCGGGTCAGTTCGGAATGAGGTCCGGCACGATGGTTACGATCGACGGGAAGAGCCAGAGGATCGTAAGCCCCGCCACCTGGATCAGTACGAAGGGCACGATGCCGCGATAGATATGCGCGGTTGTCACGCTCGCTGGTGCCACGCCCCGCAGGTAGAACAAGGCGAAGCCGAAGGGCGGCGTGAGGAAGGACGTCTGCAGGTTCACCGCGATCATGATCGTCACCCATTTCGGATCGAAGGTGCCGCCGTAGATCACCGGCCCCACGATCGGGATGACGATGTAGATGATCTCGAGGAAGTCGAGCACGAAGCCCAGCACGAAGAGCACCAGCATTACGATCAGGAAGACCGTCAATTCGTTGTCGAAGCTCTTGAGGAACTGCTGGATGTAATGCTCCCCCCCGAAGGAGATCACCACGAGGTTCAGCAGTTGCGAGCCGATCAGAATGGTGAAGACCATGGAGGTCACCTTCGCCGTCTCGCGCACCACCGGCGTCAGCACGCCCGAGGTGTAGAGAACCCAGCAGGAGAACAGCAGCCCGAAGATGGCATAGAGATAAGCGCCATAGGCCACGATAAAGGCGATCCAGGACTCGAAGCTGACGGATTCGGTATTGATCCGCAGATCGAAGTTCACACCGACGAGGATGCAGACCACGATGGCAAGGGTGGAGAAGATCACGATCTTGGGCGACCGGTCCTGATCCTTCAGCTTGCGGTAAGCGGCCAGCATGATGGCCCCGCCCGCCCCCAGTGCCG